>CAMBQF010000001.1 GCA_945869825.1 Chitinophaga pinensis
ACCACCCTGCGGAACCAGGTAGTTTGTGTTAGCGCTCCCGGTGTGTAGTCTTCGGCCGTTGCGCCGCTAATGGCACTAAAACCTGTAGTGGCCGATGTTGTGCTTGATTCCCACTGATATGTTGGCGAAGCCGGTGTGGTTGTTGGTACACTACCATCAAGCAGCGCAGGGGCTGTACCGCTGCAAATAGTTTGCGCAGCAGTAATGGTGTTAGCCGTAATAGAACATGCAGCAAACTCATCAGCGCCAATATCAGGTGTTGTTACGTTGCGGGTTTCACCGTCAATATCGGTAGTGGTTGCCACTACAGCACCCAAGGCATCAACAAACTGGTAGCTTTGGCCATCAGTAGTTAATACATGTAAATCAGATGCTACGTTTGTAAACAAACTTGTTGGGTTTAGTGTGCCCGACCCAAAGTTTGATGCACCCGAAGTATAAGTAGCTGTAATACTATTGTTATCTCCGCTTGAAGTAGTTTTCCAGTCGGTAAAATTTCTGTCGCCAGTTGTTGTTCCAACCCAACGGCCCACCTGGCCTGTGTTTCTTGTAAATAAAAGGTTATAGTCGCTGTTCCAGCCAGAGGCAGCATTTGCGCTTGTGCCTTGTGTTAAGTTACCAATAGCGATATTGTTTGTAGAACCTCCCGTTCTGTTGTTTAGGAATATGTTATTACGTATAGAAACACTGGCACCTAAAATGTTGCCAAGGCCATCGGGAACACGAACATAAGCATAACTTGAGTTACTGCCTGTTGGGCTCCCGCCTAAATAAACACTGTTATAATGGAATGCAGCAGTACGCCCTGTTGTCATCCAGTCTTGTATACCATAAACAAACGGAGTAGTTGTATATAAGCTGTTAGTAATGCTAATCATGTTATTACTAAAAGTCCAGTTGCCACCAGCAGCAACCATACCGGTAATTTCAGTTGCTGTTCCGCCACCGGCGTTGTTTAAGTCGTATACCTTATTGTTAGTAGCAACACCTGTACAAGTTGCACCATAGCCACCTAAACCAACACCTATACCATATACTCGTGTATTAAACGCATTGGTTAGCGTTGCTCGTAAGCCGCTGATAGTATTATCTGAAACCAAATTGCCAGTGCTGCCATTTTTAGGAAACGAGAATATACCTATCAACGCATCGGGCGATATGCTTACACTTTGTAAGCCGCTACCACAATATAGGTTTGATAAAATATTGTTGGTAATGGTAGCCTTGCCGCCCGGATAATTGGTATAATCAAAGCCATTTAGGTATTGGTTGCTACCATGTTGTATACCTATCATGTATAAGAAACGGTTTACAATGCCCGGTGTAGTCCAGTTGGTTACAGTGTTGCCAGATATTAGTACTTCATTATCATCTTGATTCCAGATACCAATATTCGCTGTGTTGGCAGTTAAATCAAGTGGGTCGCCTCCGCCGCTGTTAGTAATTGTGGTTATGGTGTTGTTGGTGATGGTAGCGTAGCCAGATTCATTGCGAATACCAATCAGGTTGGTATAACCAGTACCGCTAATTGTCATATTGCCAATTGTGTTACCACTAATAGTTATCCCGTCCGTTAAAGATGAACCCCCGTTTAAGGTATAAATAGCTACAATTTCCCCATCAGATAAAGTATTGCTCCAGGTACCAGTAGGAGTACTTCCGCTTGGCGCGGCATTACCGCCTATAATGTTGTTGGCTATTACATTGTATTGAGAGTTAGAGCCGCCTTCTAACCAAATTGGGTAAGTATACCTTGGCATTGCTATAGGCATATACACCTTGTTACCGGTAATAATAATACTATCGCCAATACCATTGAATGATGCGTTTTGCCTTACCTGTATAGCACTCTCTTGAAAGTTAAACAACTCGTTATTTGATATGGTAATATTAGATTTTAAAGGAGACGAGGTGCCGTTGCCCTGGCCTATTTGTATTAACGATACAGGCGTATTTGTCACGTTTTGTGTCAAATCGCTACGGTTGCGTATAATGTTATTATCTATAGTAACATCTCTGATTGCCATACCTGTACCAAGCGAGCTTGCAAAGTTTATAACACCCGCACCTACTGTGGTTGAAGCTGTAGACTGTGTGTTATTACCTTCAATAGTGCAGTTTTTAATCACTATATCTTCTGTAGCCGATGCGCTAATGCCATTCAAATAGAATGTAGGCTCAGATTGGCGGCTGGCAAAGGTCAAGTACCTCCCTGCGCCACCAAAGTTTCCATCAAAAGTAATACGCTGTGTGCCGGCCATATTGATTAGCGGGTTACCACCGGCTGATTTAGATATGGTGCGTACTGCTGCTGCGCTTGGTCTAATTGTAATGGTATAGTTACTCCCGCAATATTCAGATACTTTTCCAAGCACATTATAAAGGCCATTCTCGTTAATATCGCTTGTAACTTCTACTATTAAATCGCTGCTGATACCATAGGTGTTCAGGTTGTAAAACAATCCTGTAGCATCAAAAGCGTTGAACGAAGTATAGGTTTGGCCTGTACCAACATAAACAGTACCCGATAAAGGCGAAGCTGTATTGGTAGCAAACGATGTTATGCCACTGCCAAAGGGCGATCCTGTTGCCGATGGGTCTGCATGCACAGGGGTTGTAGAGGTAAACGAGCTGTACCAAATGTTTGGCGTATCGGCATTGTCTTGGGCTGCAACATAATACTCATAGGTTTGGCCCGTTGTAAGGCCTGTAATATTGAAGCTAAAGTTATAGGTGCTACCTGTGTTAGATAGAGCAGGAGATGCCGCCCATGAACCGCCAGACAACCTCCACCAAAGTGTTGGCATAATAGTTCCATCCACCCCGGTACCAACATCAGTAATTGTAGCTGTGGTATTTATTGTTAGTGAAGAACCACAAGCCGCGCTTTGTGCAGATATGGTTGGTGTAGTAATAAGCGGGGTGTAAATGTCGGTGCCGTTAGCCGCATCGGTAGTGCTAATTGGCTGGAAAGAGCTTGCCTCGTGCGCACCAATTGTGGTAGGTGCTGTGCTGCCTGTAGCCCTTGTAGTATAGCCATAAGCATCATTAGTAATGCCGGTAATACCTAAGCCTGCACCTACTGCGCAGTTAATGTCATTCAACATCAGGTTGAACGATGCTGTATCATCAGTAGCTGCCATAAAGTTTATTTTTGCCAGCGTGCCAATACCCGAACGCAGGTTTTGGCCTGCTATAGAAGCACGTATGGCATGAAGTGCAGTAACACCTGTAACAGCATTTGTTCCATCAATACTAAAACCATAATATGTAGTTATAGCAGGGTTTGTTTGGAAAATATTGTTATCCATTGCTATGTTGCCCGATGTGTTTGACGCATAGGCAAAATGGCGCGATATTGATGAGCCACCTGTACGGTTATTAGCAAAAATGTTGTTTTTAACCGTTTCTGTTGCGCCGGGGGTTGCAGACCTATACATTGCATAGCTATTGCCTGCAATGCCAACGCCCGATGCGCCTGTAATAAATACAGAGTTGTAGTAAATATTGTTTACAGATGTTGATGCATCTTGAATACCAACCAATAGGTTAGAATAATCAACCGGGCTATTATCGGCTTTTAAACCTAGGCGTATAACGTTATTGGCAACCGTACATGTACCAGAGGCAAGGTAAATACCAGCCTGTATGTTGCTGCTGGTAGTGTTGTTAGCCGTAAAGCTGTGAATGGTATTGGCAGCTATGGTGTTGGTGCCCGATGTTGGCCCCGCATAGTTAATACCGTATGCCCTTACTGTTAAACCAGAGTTTGTTATTAATGAGTGAATGGTATTGCCCGATATGTTTTGGCCGGCTGTTGTGCTGGCCATGTTAATACCCACACTTGCAGCCACCGTAGTAGTGTTTTGTGTGTTGTTGCGTATTATGGTAATCTTATTATTGCTAATGGTGTTAACACCCGCAGTGGCACTAATGCCTACGGCCTGGGTGCTGCCTGTTGTTAACGATGAGGTAATATCAGTAATTAAGTTATTGCTGATGTTGGTTGCGGCATTGGTTGACGATGAAACGATACCAAAAGCAGCAGGACCTGTAGCTGCGCTGTAGGTTGTAGCCGCACTCAGGTTTTTAACACTGTTGCCGGTAATGGTGTACTGGCCAGCACCCGATACGCTAATACCACCAACGCCGCCTGTAGCAACAGTGGCAGAGTTTCCGCTGTTGTTATTGTTGGTTAAGTTGGCAATAATGTTGTTGGTAATAGGTTGCGCGCCCGATGTGGCAGAGTTAATGATACCTTGTATAGAACATCCGTTATTGGTACCGGTAGTATTAGTAATTTGAATACTGTTGGCAAGCGTTGCACTGCCTATAGTATTGCCCGATATTGTATTAACACCAGCTGTGGTATTTATACCGTAAAACGTAACACCATTTGTTGTGCTTGAGCTACTTAGCGAGATATTACCAATATTGTTGTTTGATATATTCAGCGTACCTGTTGATGCGCTCCGTATACCATACGTCATACCTACGGTTCCAACGTTAGATGCAATGGTAATTTTTGTACCTGCTGCGATACTTGATGTAGAGCCAATAGTGTTGCCCGTAATAGTGCTGTTGCCTGCCAGTAATGATATACCAGAAAACAACGCAGGGGTAATATTAGCACCACCTGTATTTGATGTAAAAGTTATACCCTGTATTGTGTTGCCTGTAATGCTTGTTGTGCCCGCATTTACATAAATAGCATTAAACCTTGAGTTGCCAGAGGCATTTGTTAAGGTGTATATGCCAGTGCCTGTGTTACTTGCATAGCCAATGGTGTTGTTGCTAATGGTGGTTGTACCACCGGCAAGCGCCTGGGTAACCTGTATAGCGTAATGTTCGCTCGTGTGGTTAATACGCGATACAGTTTGGTAAAACTTGTTATTGTCAATTGTAAAGCCAGAGTTATTGGCGGCTATTAACACACCATTGCTAACCGCGTTAGATACGTAGTAGTTAAAGATATTACAGTTAGAAATTGTGTTGCCGCTGTTTTCTCTTGCTGCAGTACCCAATGCATATATGGCATTGTATGGTGTGCCACTGCCAACTGTTAAATCGCGGATATCACAATTTGTTATTGTGTTATTGTCGTTGCCAGTTCCGGTAGCAGCTGCTGTAGAGAACATTAACGTTCCTAATGTTGTGCTGGTGCCTGCCCCCTCAATAATACAATTGTTCATTGTATTATTTGTAGCATCGTTCAGGTAAACAAAAGTTGCAGCGGTGTTGGCTGTGCTTGGGTTCCTAAAGGTTAAGTCGCGCGCAGAGCCTGTGCCACCATTAAATGTTACACGGTCGGCCCCGTTAATCCTGAACAGGCCTCCTGCAAAGCCTGCCGCACTAGCAATATCGCGGTTTACTCCCGGTGTGCTCGATTGGATAGTAACCGTATAGTTACCAACACCGCTTTCTGCCCACTGGTTAAGCGCTACAGTTCCATCTTCAATAGTAATATTAGATTCTACATTAATAATGATGTTTCCTGTTAATGTAGCTTGGTTTATAGAGTTAAAAATACCATCGCTGCGGGTAAATGATGTATAGGTGCTTGTAGAACCAACAGTTATCGTTCCCTGGCATGGCAATACTGTAAAGGTATTAATTGTACCTCCTATTGGGAAAGCGGCCGATGTTAGTGCAACACTGCTTGGGTTGGCTGCAAATGTGCCGGAGTTGATGGCTACGTTGGGCGTTACTACGAACGAGCCCTCGTCCTGGGCTACAACAAAGTATTGTATTATGTCACCAGCACTAACAGAACCTGCGTTTAATAATGAAAAGTCAATATCAAAGTTGAAGGGTGAAGTAGTGCCGTTGGCCTCAACAAATTTCCAGCCAGTTAAATCACTAGCATCGGTTGATTTTTTGAAGTAAATACGGGGCTTAGTGCCAGCGGAAGTATTTACATCAGAGGCATCGGTAATGGTAACGTTTGCCACATTATATGTACCAGCTCCAATAGAGTTACAAGCGCCGCCAAAAGGAGAATAGGTAATAGTAGGGGCTGTTTGGTCTATAGGTATAAAGAGGCCAGCATCAGCACCTAAATCCTCTGGGGTAAATGAGGCGCGTGCTTCGCCATCATAATCAGTTGATACTGTTGCAATGTTTATACCAATTCCCTCAATAGGAGTGGTGCTAATGGTTGATACGTGCAAGTCTACCGCCGATGCGTTGCCTGTGGCATTTAAAAATATAGGGTCGCTGCTAATGCTATTGCCATTAATTGATGCAGGGGCGGCAGCAAGCGTAGCATAATCGGTTGTGTTAATAGCCGCTACAAGGCCACCTGTGCCTGTTACATATAAATCGTTATAGTTGCATGTTAAATTTGTAACACTGGTTACGTTTAAAGCATAGTTCTTGCCTGTGCCGCTGGCATTTGAGCGGGCATTCCAAAATATGTTGTTGCGTATGTTGCGGGTAGCTGTTGATGCGCTAAAGAAGGCAAATGTGTTTAATGTTCCCGATGCAACACCCGTACCCCCTATATAAACGCTGTTAAAGTAATAATCGTTGTTGCCTGCAGCATCCCAAATACCATAAGTAAGTTTGGCTTGGGTAATGCTGGCGCCTGCGGCATTAATGCCCAAACGTATCATGCTGTTCTGAACATCGTTTTGGCCTGCCAACGAGTATAAACCTACAACTGTAGACGTAGTTGATGTGGTGTTTGATGATAGCGAATGTATTAAGTTGCCATCGTAAGTAGTAACACTTGTGGTTGATGAGTTGGCCAAAATACCAATTACGTTTGCATTTGCACTGGCTGCTGTGTTAGTTACATTATAAACTTTGTTGTTGCTAACGGTATGTCCACTAACAACAGCGTTACTTACCGCAATACCTATGGCCGATGCCGATGCTCTGGTACCAGTGTTTACTGATGTAGTTGTAAGGTTGAAAACCTCGTTGCCCGATATTGTTAATGCCCCAAATACCGCATTAATACCAATTACCTGGCCGGTAGCACCTGTGCTGCTGTAATTATTGGTAAGGTTTGAAATAGTGTTATTTGAAATAGTTAATGCGTTGGCCCCTCCGTTAACATCAATTCCGCGAATAAACTGTGCGGTAGTTGATGATGAAGTATTGCCAATAATATTATTAATAATGTTGTTGCTAACTATGCGAGAGCTTGATGATAAGCCCTGACCAACTGAAATAGCTATAAAGCTATTTGATAATGCAGTGGTAGAGCCACCAACAGTTACAGCACCAACAGTATTGTTGCTTATAGTAGTAGTACCAGTACTGGTAGAGTGTACTATACCATAACAAGCAGGGCCGGTGGTAGATGAGGTAACAGTAATTGCGCCTGTGCCTGTTGCAGCGCCAATGGTATTACCATTAATGTAAGCGCCACCGTTTAATGCTTTGTAAATACCGCTAAAAATGCCAGGGACTGAAGTAACAGAGCTGGCGCCGCAAAACCAAGACATATTGGTTACAGTGTTGCCTGTAATAGTATCTAAAGCGGTGCCCAGCGTATTTGAATAAATACCTACAAACGGGGTGTTTACAGTACCTGTTTTTGTCCAAGGGGTGCCAGCGCACAACGGGGCCGTACCACCAATGTAGTTGCGTGTAATAGCAAAATCTATACCGCTGCCTGTTACAGCCGAAATATTAATACCATAATGGTTGCCGCTAGCTGTTGATGCGCGGGTTGCCGTTTGGTAAATGCTGTTGCGGCGAATTTTCCAAGCCGAATTATAACTTGCTACAAATATTCCGTAAGTTGATGTACCTGCAGCCCATATATTGTAAATATTACAATCGGTTACAGTATTATCAGTATTGCCTCGGCCGGCTGTAGTATTACCATACGAGTATATACCGCAAACAGGTGTAGTAGAACCATCTTTAATATTACAGTTGGTAATGGTATTAAATTTGTTACCCAAGGCTGGCGCAGTATTACCAAAGGCAATAAGGCCAGCGTTGGTGTATGCACCCGTACCGGGTACGGTAGTATTTACACCCTCTACCTGTAAGTAATTAAGGGTGTTGTTCGTAGCATCGTTATTAAAGGCAATAACCTGCCCGGTGGAACTGGCATTAGCTATTACCCAGCGTATGGCAGTGCCTGTGCCACCAGGGCGTCCATCAAAGGTAAAACGGTCTATACCATTAAAATTAAATATTTGGCTTGTGCTGGTGCCTGATGTTGTTAAGTTGCCTGCAACAGTGCTTGCTGGGCGGAAAGTAACATCCCATGGGCCGCCGGTATAGTTGGCAGCGTTAATAGTAATAGGGAATGTTTCGCCAGATGTACCAACATAATCTGGTTGAAGCTCGAATATGATGTTACCACAAACCAATGCGCCGTTTAAGGCAGCTACCGCATTGGTAATTTTGGTAAAATCGGCACCGGTAGTACCAATAGTATAAGTAGTTGTAGTAATGTTATTACCCAAACAACCTTCGGTACCAATTTTAAAGAAGCCTAAACCAACCGGGGCTGGCGATGTTGACGAAATAAAGTTTCCTGCGTTAGCCCCTCCTATAGGGCTGTAGGTGCCTGCAACTGTGGCCGAATTGCCAATTACACTGGTGGCTGTAGGAACGTTAACAGCATCGCCCAACCTAATTGTTCCAGAAGCAGTAAGCGCACCCGTTAAAATAGTTGCCTGCCAGTGTTTGTCTGGGTTAGGTAAAGAGCTAAAGGCAATACCATCTGTACCGCCTGCAGCAGCATCAAACACTTCAACCCTAATGCTAGTTGCCAATGTGGTAGTAGGGCTAATAAGCTCGAATAAATTATAGGCTGACTTACCAACAGGGAATGAATAGGTTGACCCCGCCACTAAACCCGCTGGCAATGAGCGAACCAATGGGCCATTAACAAAAGAGGTTAGCCCACCTAAATTTACAGAGGCTGCAGTTGTTGCTGTTACCGTAACAAAGTTGCTTGAAGTACAATTTAAAATACCACTGGTTAGTGTTAATGTGCCATTTACATTTAGCGGAGCACCAAGTGTAACGTCTGCGCCACCTGTTTTGTTAATGGTAAGTTTACCAAGCACACTTGACGTATATGTGCCAATGGTAAAGGTCATAGAGTTTGTACCCACCAATTGAATACCACCAGCAGCGTTTGACCCGTTTAATGTTCCATTGTTGGTATAGCTGTCTGATACGTTTACTGTAATAGCATTTAGCGTATAAGTTTCAGTAGCGTTAATTAAAAGGTTTGTAATTGCCAGCGTAGTAGGGAAAGTGCTTTGCGATACGTTATTAGCTATTTCTAAATTGCTTAACGTATTGCTGGTGTATGTACCGCCAAAAGTTAGCGTTTGCGTTGCGGTGCCGTTTAATTTTAAAGTAGATGAAGTATTGCTGGCATCAAAAGTACCTGAATTTGACAATGCTGTTGCGCCTGCTACTGATATAGTATAGCCGGCCAAATCCATAGTGTTGTTTAAAGCGTTGCTTAATGTCCCCAACACGGTAGTATTGCCATCAAATGTTTTGGTAACGGCTGCGGTAGATGCTGTAGCCAGGTTGCCATAGGTAGGTACACTTGATATGGTTTGAGCTTGGTTAGAGTTATATGTTACTGTTGATGTAGCACCTAAGGTAGTGGTTGTAAAACCCGCTGGAAAAATGGTAGCTACTGTAGTACTGCCTAAGGTTAAAAAGACACCGTTTGCTACTGATAAAATGTTAGACCCTGTAATTGCATTGCCACCATCGGCTAACGTACCGGCATTTACATATAATGAGTTTACTGTAGTGCCAGTTTGAAGGGTTTTAATGCCTGAGCCTGATATAATAAGCGTACTGTAAGTAGTTGGGCTGGTTGGTATAGAAACAGCGCCTGCTCCTCCGTACTCAAAACCGCCGTCGGTATTAAAGTTATACGATCCGTAGCCTAAAGGCCAATAGTTACCTGATAATTTAAGAGTCCTGTATACGGCACCATCTGCTACAGTAAAAGCACCGCCGCCCGATGTCATATTAAGGTAAACAGCAACAGTTGCAATATCTGACAATATACCGGATGTAACTGTAACATCACCTGTAACTGTGTAAGTAGCAGTACCTGCTAAAGATGCTGCAATACCTGTTGGCTTATTTACATCTAAATTGTTATAGCCTCCGGTTAAAAGCGGAATGGTTTGCGCAGCCGTGCCGTTAAAGCTAACGGTGCTTCCGGTAGATGTATAAGCCACCGTGCCGGCTGTAAAAGTTGTAAAAATACCAATAGTGCCAGTGCTTGATAGTGTACGCGGACCGGCACTTGATGTTAAGTTGCCGTAGTTTACCGGTGCAATGGTTTGGTTTGCAGTTGATGAATACGTTACTGTTGAAGTAGCGTTTAAGCTTACGTTAGCAGGCAAAAAATTTGTTGGGAAAGCCACTGCTGTAGCACCTGAACCGATTGTTAGGAAAGTACCTGCAGCCATTGTAAATGTACCGGTTGCATTACCTGTTAGTTGATGAATACCTGTAGCAAGTGTACCATTGCTAATAGTTAAGTTGCCGTTTACAGTTGTTGCGGCCCCCAAAGTTTTAACACTAGTTGTTCCAGATATAATTAAATTGCCGTAAGTAGGTACACCCGAAATGGTTTGTGCAGCTGTTGTACAACCATATCTAACAGTGCTTGCGGGGTCTAAAGAAATATTAGCATTAGTAAAATTGCTAGGAAAGGCTACCGCAGTTGTAGAAGAACCAAGTTGCAATGTAGCGCCTGCACCCATTGTAAATGTGCCGGTTGCGTTACCTGTAATAGCTAGTGTTGTAGATAATAATGTGCCTGCGGCGATGTTCAAATTCCCATTTATTGTCAATGCCGCAGTTATTTGGCCTGTAGATGTCTGGCTTGCATTATTCCAGGTTAAGTTTGAAAAAGCCCCACCTAAACCAGTTGGGTTTGTAGTGGTTATACCTGTTATATTACATGTTGAACCCGCACTCCATGTGGGAGTTGGTATGGCGCCCCCATTACGGGCGTGATTATAAAAAGATCCTGAGGCAAAATTTAAAGTTCCAGTAGTTGCTGTTACAGTGCCGTTATTATTAGTTATTGCACCTCCGCTGGCTACGGTAAATAAATTGGTTGCCACACCAGATGAGGTAAATGTTGAATTTGTATTAATTGTTAATGTTCCTGAAATATCACCTCTTTGAGACGCGGTGGTTATCATTGCCAAACTCAACGTACCTGTTCCTGTGCCTAGCTGTAGGGTTGAACCCGCAGCTATACTTAGGTTGTTTGTTAGCGTAGGGCCATTAATAGACAAAGTGTTTGTTGTTGCAGCCTGTAAGCTAACATCTGTGCTGCCCGACACTAGTAACTGCCTTATTGTTTGAGTTGGAACCGCCGTTATAGTAAGTGTTGTACCGCTGTTAAACTGAATAATGTCAGTAGTTGCAGGAGTAGTTCTTGTCGGGCTCCAGTTTGTACTAACGGCCCAGCTGCCTCCGCTGGCACCAATCCAGGTATACGTAGTTTGGGCATTAGCCAACCCAACTATTAAAAACGCAACGACAAGAAGAGCTAATTTTTTCATATAAATACTTAAAGGTTAATTGATGGTAATTTAATGCAGGCTTAATTTTTGGAGCGTGAAAATACTAAAAAACTTTTGAATTGCGCAAGTGCCTAAGGCTTAGGCAAGCTTTGCATGCGCCGTTTTTTAAAGATTTCAACATTTTTGACGATTGTTGATAACTCTAATGCGCTAACAGGCAGGCTGTTAGTTTTTTGCTTACAAAATGTTCTCATTTACATTTTAATAATAAGTTTTTGCATTTTGTGAAAAACTATAGGGTGTAAACCTCATTTTACAGGTTAAAAAAAGCGAAAAAGTGAAGATTAAACTTTTGGTTGTACCTTTGCCTGCTTATGGCCTCTATACGGTTAGAAAAAATAGAACGATTATTGCTTAAAGAACTGTCTCAGGTATTTCAGCAACTAAGCCGCAACTTGTTTGGTAGTGCGCTTATTACTGTTACCCAGGTGCGTATAAGTCCTGACCTTGGTGTGGCAAAAGTGTACCTTAGCCTATATATGACAGCCGATAAGAAAAAACTTATTGAAACCATAACAGAGCACAAAAACGAAATAAGGAAAGAACTGGGCCTGAGGATAGGTAAACAAATGCGTGTAACCCCTTATATGACTTTCTTTTTAGACGATTCTTTAGATTATCTTGAAAATATTGAACGACTGCTAAAATAACCATGCAATACGATCCGATTAAACGTTCGCTAGGCAATGTATTTAACAAAACGCCCCTTTTGCGAAAACTTTTTTATAAGCTTCTAGATTTGCTATTGCTACGCTCCTGGCACATACGCCGCGAGATTAGGAATTGGAGCACTAACCGCCCCGAAGCACAGGTACTGGATGCGGGATCGGGCTTTGGACAATACACCTACTTTTTAAGCGGCCGCAGCAAACGCTATGTTATAACCGCGGTAGATGTAAAAGATGAGCAGGTGGCAGATTGCAACCAGTTTTTCAAAAAAATAAAACGCAATAATGCCAAATTTGAGGTGGCAGACTTAACCACTTACACCAAGCCTGAAATGTATAACCTTATACTTTCGGTTGATGTGATGGAGCATATTGAAGAGGACGTTTTGGTATTTGAAAACTTTGCCAAATCATTGGTAAAAGGTGGTATGCTGTTAATTTCTACCCCATCAGACCAGGGCGGCTCTGACGTGCATGGCGATGACGATACTTCTTTTATTGAAGAGCACGTGCGCGATGGTTATAATATGGACGAGATAAAAAAGAAGATTTTATCGGCCGGTTTTAGCGAGGTTTACGCCCGCTACTCATATGGATGGGCAGGTAAAATATCGTGGAGGCTTAGTATGAAATACCCAATTTTGATGTTGGGAAAATCGAAAGCTTTTTTTATTGTTTTACCATTTTATTATCTTGTTTTTTATCCGCTTTGCATCATTTTAAACTATATTGATGTTTGGAGTAATAACAAAACAGGTACAGGATTGGTTGTTAAAGCCTGGAAATAAACGTAACATTAAATGCACTTAATTACCCCAACTAATTTTGCAGACTATGAACTTATAGACTGTGGCGATTTTGAAAAGCTGGAGCGCTGGGGTAAGTATATAACCATACGCCCAGAGCCACAGGCCGTTTGGGACAAAGGGCTTAGCGAACGCGAATGGGAGAAAACAGCCCATGTTAAGTTTATCAGTAAATCATCGTCGGCAGGTACGTGGCAAAAGCTACGCGAAATGCCCGACCAATGGAAGGTTAACTACAACATTAATACCGGAACAGGCGAAAAGACCCGTATTGGCTTCCGATTGGGGTTAACATCGTTTAAACATGTTGGCGTATTCCCCGAACAGGCCCCTAACTGGGATTATATATACCAAAACGTAAAAAAGCTTAAAACCCCCAACCCAAAGTTTTTAAACCTTTTTGCGTATACCGGTGGCGCATCGTTAGCTGCTAAAGCTGCCGGGGCTGATACTACCCATGTAGACTCTATAAAGCAGGTAGTTAGCTGGGCAAGGGAAAACATGGAACTTAGTGACCTGCGCGATATACGATGGGTGGTAGAAGATGCTATGAAGTTTGTAAAACGCGAACTTAAGCGTGGCAACAGGTACAATGGCATTATATTAGACCCACCCGCCTTTGGCCATGGCCCCAATGGCGAAAGCTGGAAACTTGAAAAGAATATTAACGAAATGATCAAGCTGGTGCAGGACTTATTAGACCCTGCTGACCATTTCCTTATATTGAATACTTACTCATTAGGCTTCTCTAGCCTTATTATAGAAAACCTGCTTGATGATAAAGCGGGTAAAAACCTGAATATTGGTGAGCTTTACCTAAAGGCTACCAGCGGCAAAGTATTGCCTTTGGGCGTGTTTGGCAGGTTTGCTAAATAAAAACAGCCTCACCCCCTCCCAAACTACCCTCTCCAAACAGAGGGTGGGGAGCAAATGCCCCTCCCCTTTACCATTGTGTATTTAATGCCTTTTATTACATTTTTATCTCGTAAAGGCTGCCAGTGCTTTCTATAAAATATAGATTGCCATTGGCGCCCAATAAAAAGCGGGCTAAAGAGAATTCTGTTTTGCCCATTTTGCTTTTGGTTCCTGCTGTTGTTCCAAGGCTGTATAGGTTGCCAATTTTATCAATCATATACACACCGCCGTTGTAGCCTGTGCCACATAATATGCCACCCCATACACCGTTGGCGCTAATCATTTTTTGTGCACCGTTTAGCGGGTTCATTTCCTGCAACTTGCCCGATTGTTCTAACAAGTAAACCTTATCGGCTGTTGCAAACATGTTTGATACGTTTACATAAGTAGTTCCCATTTCGCGGGTTGTGTTGGTCTTTAGGTCGGTTACGCTAAGCGCACCCAGGCTATTAACTGCATAAAACTGGTCTTTGCAAATGGTGTATGCATAGGTTTGGCTCCAGGTGGCCCTAATGCCCACCTGCTCTTTTACGCCGGTGGTGGCATCTACCTTAAACATAGTACCTTCATAGTCTATAACATACAACATATTGTTTGCCGAAAAAATAAATTTACCCTTATCAAAGTCTTGCTTACCAAGAGGGGTACGCATGGTAGTGGTTAAATCGGTTTCGTAAATACGGCCGTTTTTTTCAATAGTGTACATTTTATCGTTTAGTACAGTGGCCGATACTACATTGGCCCAGGCTCCTTCCGGCCCAATATTGGTTGTTGAACCTGATTGTGCGTTGGCAAATACAGCAACCAACAATAGCATTATGGTTATGACATTTTTCATGCAATAAAAGTATAGGATGTGGTTGCCTTGTTGCCAATATCGAGCCAAAAAGTATCCACATCTTTGGTTTGATAACTAAATAATGCTATTTGCCTTTTACCGGTGCGGTTTTCCCGCTTAAATCCCACTCGGTATTTAAATCCCACCCGCCGCGAATGGTTGGTTTATCAGTAGAATATAAAACCCCTTCGGGTTGAATGTGTTGCAGGTAGTTGCCAGTATCCCACAGGCCATTATTATTTGCATCGTTAATTAAACGGTAGCTATATGTACCCGCAGGTAGTAAGCCAAAATCTATTTTTTGACTTTTATTTATGCGTATTTCTTTTAGTATTTTATCCTTGCTGTCCAACAAGTGTAATATATAGTTTACGCTTACATCGGGCAGGGTTATGTTAAGAGTTAAATACCCGTAATCGCGCTCGGGTTTCACGGTAAAAGTTGATTCAAGGCTATCATTTTTAAAGCCAAAAATATCTTTTCCGGCACCTCTTTCTACTTTTAGCTTATAGGTTATATCATCGCTGAACGGGTATGCAATAGTTATTTTCCGGCGGGTTTCGGGGTCTAATGCACCTTTATAGCTAATAAGGGAATTATCAGAATAAAGCTTGATTTTAGAATAGTCAATGCTATCTGCAGGGTGGCTAAGGGCTAACTCTATAATATTGCCACGCTGTAGCTTACCCGCTTGCACCGTTAGTATAGAAAAATTAAGAAGTGTATCGGGCTTGGTAGCGTTTGCACCCCTAACCGAGCTGCGTTTGGTGCCACGTATGTTATTAAACTTTAGGGTATCTAACGGGCTGCCGTCGGCTACTACCAGCCGCAGGCTATCGGTAGTTATACCTTTTATCCAAACGGTAAGACTGTCGCTGGTTTTGTTGTACTCTGTAAGGTAAAAAGAGCTATCGGCAGGGTTATGCAAATGCCTGAGCTTAAAATTAGTTAGCGGCTTGTTAAAGGCAAGGGTAAGCTTGCCGGGCATTGCAAAATCCTTTTTTAACAGCTTTTGCTTTTTACGCTCGGGCTTAAACAGCTTAAAGCTGATAACGCCGGGATTTGACGAATCAATAAGGGTATCAATAAAGGCTATCTCCTCATCTTCAGCATCCAACAGGTAGTTGTTGTTCTTTTCTTTCAGGGCGAAAATTTTATACTTAGCCGGGGCTATATAATTGAGCATAAAACTACCACCTACATTGGTTTTGGCAAAGTACGCCGGCTTTTCTTTGTACGGTAGCGAGTCGCCAACGTTGGTATATAACAATATGGTTACATCTTTTTCGGGCAGGCCGGTAAAAGCATTGTTTACAAACCCCGCTATTGATAGCGAATCGATATAGCTGCCGGTAGAAAATATGTAACTAAAATCGCGCATGGCATTGTTCTCATTCACATCGGCAATGGCGCTGCCAAAGTTAAAGTTGTAGGTAGTGTTGGGACGCAAGGGTTCCTGCAGCTCAAGCATCAGTTTCTTCCCCTTTATTTTAGGTACGGGCGGTTTTTCCATAGGGGGCGAAATAACCAGGCGGTTGCTTAGGTCATTTAGCTGAAAAAACTCGTTAAACTCAAACTCAATGGTATTAGAGTTAAAGCTGGTTGCAAACGTATCGGGCAATGCGCTTACCAGCACAGGCGGCTTGTCGTCTTTAGTTCCCCCCGTAGGTGCTACACGTATAGCACAGCCTGCTGCGGTTAGCAGCAGTACAATTCCAAGGGTGTATTTTGAAAGATTAATCAACGGTTGAAAGATGGTATTAAAAGTTGAACCGTTTGTTCCAGGTATTCAGCATCGGTAAAGTCAAAATCGCTTAGTTCATCGCTATCAACATCCAACACAGCAACTACTTTGCCATCAATCATAACAGGTACTACTATTTCTGATTTTGATAATGAGCTGCATGCTATATGGCCCGGGAAATCATCAACATTTGGCACTACAATGGTTTTAACCTGTTGCCAGGCCGCGCCGCAAACCCCTTTGCCGTATTTAATTCGGGTGCATGCCACAGGTCCCTGGAACGGGCCAAGTACCAACTCATCACCTTCCACAAAATAAAAACCGACCCAAAAAAAGTTGAAAGCCTGCTTAAGTGCCGCCACCATATTGGCCGCATTGGCCATAAGGTTTGGCTCGCCATACAACAATGCTTCTATTTGTGGCAAAAGGGCCACGTATTGTTCTTGCTTGCTAAGTGTTTTGTTGGGTATAATCAGCTCTTCGGCCATGGTGCAAATATAGGGTATAGCGTGTAGCGTATAGCGTGTAGGGTATAGTAATATTGACAACCCCTAAAAAATGCATTAGCTGGCGTATGCAATGCTTACTACGCTTATGGTAATAGCATCCACTTCGGCTAGTTTTAGGGCGCAAGCCTCTATTGTAGCGCCGGTGGTTATTACATCGTCAACTAACAAAACGTGTTTGCCCGCCAATTGTTGTGCGTTTGTAATGGTAAATACATCTTCTACATTTTTAACGCGTTCAATCCGGCTTTTTTTGGTTTGGCTTTGGGTGTGTACTGATTTTATCAGGCTGGCAGTATCAAGCACCGCACCCATGCTTTGTGCAAGTCCTACGGCAAAATACTCGCTTTGGTTATAACCGCGCTTGCGCAGTTTATTTTTGTGCAGCGGCACGGGTATAATAACATTAACAGAACTAAAATTTGCACTTTGCTTAAGTTCTGCCCCATAAGCGTGCCCCAGGGCAACGCCTAAATCTTTTTGCCCTTTGTATTTAAGGCTGTGCAACAGGTTTTGCACGCCGGTACCCTTTTTAAAGTAATAGTAGGCGGCTGCACTTTTTACAGGTGCCCTTCCCCAAAAACTGCGTGCAACCGGGTTGTCATCATCTACATGAAAATGGGTTTTAGGCAGGGTAATTAAACAATTTATACAAATATGCTGTTCACCCGCTAAAAGCGCACCAGAACAAGCCATACACACTTTAGGAAAAAATAGCGATATTATGTGTTGGAAGTATTTTAACATTACTATGTGTGTAACAGCATTGTAAGTTTAGCGTATAAAGCCCAAATTAAATTATTTTTGATTAAATACTTAACCCCTAATCAATAGATTAATGGAAAATCAACAAAATAACGAAGGTAAAAAAAGAGTATCGGCGGTGTTAATTGCAGCACTGGTTTTGTTGCTGGGCTTAACCGGCTACTTTGCTTACCAAAATTTTAGCTTGCAAAAGCAGTTAAAGCAGTGCTTTGATAGCTCTACGGCCGACGCCAAGGAGGCTACTGCCAAGAACGATTCGCTGACAATGGATTTTAAAAACCTTAGTGGGCGTTACGATTCGTTATCATCTGTTTATACTGATTTAGACAGCCTTTTTAATGCAGAAAAAGAACGATTGGCCAAACTTGAAGACGAGTTGAAGAAATTTAACTCGGGCCAAACAGGCGGCATGTCTTACGGGTCTATCAAAAAAGAATATGTTTTGTTGAAAGCCCGCCAGGAAGACTATTTAAAACAAATAGACCTGCTGAAAGAAGAAAACCGCAAGCTGACACTGGAAAATATTGATATTAAATCGGACCTGCAGGTTGAAAAAGACAACAATGAAGCGCTGAATAAAAAAGTTGACAACCTGAATAGTAAAATACAAACAGGTGCGGTTTTAAGCATTGCTTTTATTAAAGCCGACGCCATACAGGTGAAAAGTGGAAATGAGATTAGTGTAACCAAAGCGCGCAAAACCGATAAACTGCGTTGCTGCTTTACCGTTAGTAAAAACACACTGGCGGCGGCAGGTTATAAAGACTTTTATTTGCGTGTTATCGACCCATCGGGCACGGTAATACAAAACGATGCTAATTTAGGTGGATCGGGTGAGATAAAGATAAAAGAAGGCACTACGGTAAGTTATACCACTAAAGCCAGCGTGCTATATGAAAATGAAAACGTAGAAACCTGCGTTTATACATACGGAAAATCAAAAAATTACGACAAAGGCAATTATAAATTTGAGATATTTTACGAAAACCAGAAAGTTGCCTCTACCAGTATTGCGCTTAAGTAATATATAAGTAATATTGCGGCACAAAATTTGACAATTATTTAAGTTTAATTTATAATTACTATTGAAATGGAAACCTCAAATAATAACGACAATAAGTCGAACAACAAAACCCTGGTCATCATCCTTTTTGCTTTGGTTGGCGTGTTGGGCGGTACTACCGCTTACTTTGGCTACCAGTTAACTCAAAAGCAAGACCAGATTACTGTTTTAACAGAAGAAAAAACGAAAGTAGTAGATGAGAAATCGGCGCTTGAAGACAAGCTGAAAAAACAAATTGCCACATACGACTCTTTATTTGCAGTAAACGCAGATGCGCAGGCTCTTTTAGGCGATGAGCGCGCTAAAGTAGAAGACCTGCTTAAAAAAGTATCAAGCTTACAGGGTAATGCAGGTGCAATGAAAAAATACAAAGCCGAAGCTGAGAAATTGCGCAAAGACCAGGTAGACCTGTTGAAACAGATAAAAGATTTGCAAGACCAAAATGTTGACCTGACAGCAGCTAACGTTACCCTGCACAAAGACCTTACCGAAACCAAGACAGAAAATGCCGCTTTGGGTACAGAGAATAAACGGTTAAATACTACTGTTGATGTGGGTTCGCGCTTGCGTGCCTATGAGGTTGTTTCTGAGGGCATTAAAGTATCGGGCTCTGGTAAAGAAAAATCTACCAGCAAGGCAAAGCGCTCTAACAAAATACGCACCTGCTTTACCTTGTTAGAAAATGCCATTGCCCAAAAAGGCAACCGCACATTATACATGGTTGTTAAAGACCCATCGGGCCAGGTGCTGGCTACAGGCAATGAGAGTACCTTTACATCCAGCGATGGCAGCACTGTAGTATACTCAGCCAAAAAAGAGGTTGATTATGACAACGGCAAAGCAGTAGATATTTGTATGTATTTTGGTAAAGATGATATGCCCAAAGGCAAATACGCTGTAGATGTGTATTGCGATGGTTACGCTATTGGCTCATCAAGCTGCGAATTGAAATAATTGCACCCCTCCCTAAATCCCTCCCCCGGGGTAGAGCGACTTTAAAATACTGAAAAGCCCTTTCAAGAAATTGGAGGGGCTTTTTGTTATGCATTACTTAGTGTAGTTTTTTAATGCCATAAGGGTAACTGTAGCTGTGGCGCACAGCTTTTCGTCGGCGCCTGTTTTGGCAAATACATCAGCATTGCAAATAGTTAGCGTTTTGCCTGCTTTGATAACTCTGGCGCGAGCTATTAATACCTCTCCTTTAGCGGGAGCCAGCAGGTTTACTTTATACTCTACTGATAGAACAGAAGAGCCTTCTTCCATAGTGCTGAAACCGGCCATTCCTGCCGCGTTATCGGCTATTGTGCCTACTATCCCGGCATGAAAGAATTTATTTTGCTGGGTAAGCTCATCGCGGTAGGGTATTTCCATCTCGCAAAGGCCATACTCCAAAGCCGTAATTTTTGCGCCTATAAAATTTAGAAATGCTTGTTTTGCAAAGGTGTCGTGAATGACAGCTTTAAAATCGTAGTTGCTCATGCTGCAAAAGTAAAGCCCCGCAAGTAATTTGCGGGGCTTTAATCTATTTTATTTTAATATATATATGCTTAGTGCTTACCGTTGCAATTGCTATGGTCGTGGTCTGGAGTAGCAACACCTTTAGGTGCTGTTTGGTTTATTAAAACCCTTTTGGTTACCTCGTTGCCACCAATATTTAATTTAATAAAGTATATACCATCGGCATTTCCTTCAAAATTAAGTGTAAGCTTGTTTTGCGATGTTATAACAGATGGCACGTTTACCAATTTGCCTTCGTTGGTATATACAGCATAGTTTACCCTGCTGTTTTTCTTATTTTCAAACCAAAGCGAAACTAAATCTGATGCAGGGTTAGGGTAAACTGAAACAGATAACTCGGCTGGCTTTTCTGCAACTGATGTAATTGTTTTTAGCCATGATTTACCGTCCAAATCCCATGCGGTAACATCTTCAGGGTTAGTGCCTGTATCGTAAATAAGGTGGTGTAGTGCAGTAACGGCAATATCGGTTTGTACTGGTGTTTGGCGTAAAATGGCAGTATCTACCGCTTCAACAAAGTAAGGAAAGCCTGTGTATTGGTAGCTGCCGGGGTCGGTACCGGTAATTGTTTGTTGTTGTATAGCATTACCACTGCCAATCCACCAAATATTGCGCTCAATATCAGTACCGCCACCATGGCCGGTGCCAATGCCACCGTGGTCTGTTGTTATAAGAATTATCCAATCTTCATTTGCGTAGTTTGGGCGTGCATACAAAGCATTTAAAACGGTTCCCAAATGTCCGTCTACCCCTTCAATAGCAGCCATGTAGCTTGGGTTAGATGGGTTAAATCCGCTGGCGTGGCCTGCTAAATCTACGGCATCAAAATAAACAAATAATGCATCAAGGTTTTCGTTTGCAAGAGCGGTAACGGCTGCTGCTGCTGTTGGGGTTCCAGCGCCATCAGGCACTTTAATTTTTTGATCCCAGCCATCATTACTTACCAGATCACTCATTGGGGCCCACTCTGTAACCTGCACGGCATATAGGCTAGGCTTTAGTTCTTTAGCCCGGGTAACAAAGTAAGGATATTGTGCATAATTGCTACCAGTGTAAGAGTTGCTGGTAACGCCATGTTTGTTTTCCCAAACACCGCACATAATATCTGACCAAGATGGGCCAGATACAGTAATGCCACAATGCCAGGCATCAAAAGTATGAAGGCCATTGGCTAAAAGGCCATCAAGGTTAGGGGTGTTGGCTTGTTGTAAAGCATCAGAACGTGTACCGTCGATGCCAATAACCAATACTTTACGTGGCTGCGATGCAATTGCTGCAAACGAAACAACCAGTAAAAACGCTGAAAGAGAGAATTTGTATTTCATTTTAGATGTGTGTTTAAAAATCAAATTTAAAGCCTATTTGTCCGCGCTGGCGGTAATATTCGGTGCGTATGGGCCTTTCTTTTTGTCCACGGTAGGTTAAGTCAGGCCAATCAAGCAGATTCATTAACTCAACATATACTGTGTAATGCTTTTTAAAAGTGTACGAACCTCCAAAATCAAGAGAATACATAGGGCCTTTAAAAATATCGAAATCGCTATTGTTGTGTATGTATATCAAGTTGCCATTAAGGTCTTTTACAGTAGCCAGGTTAAGGTCTTTTAAATAAGCACCGGTATAGTTAAATGCTATGCGGGCCTGTAGGTGGTCGTTTTCATAAAACAAAGCCACATTATACAAAAACGGGGTTTGCTCTGTCATAGCCTGTTTGTTGCTGCGCCCCGGTGCCTGCATACGCGATAAAGAATAGGTTAGATTAGCATTTAAGCCAAATCCACTTAATATGCCAGGCAAACCAGTAAATTTCCGCACAAATGCCCCTTCAAAACCATACACGAATGATTGATTTGCATTATCGTAACGTTTGGCTACAATACCAATTTGATCAACATACGATGTAGTGATGGCAAATATATGGTTTACAACATATTTATAGTAGCCCCCAACAGAAAACATGCCCTTGTTGCCCCAAAAATACTCATACGTTAAATCAAAGTTGTATGAATAGGCCGGCTTAAGCCTGGAGTTTCCATAAGTAAGGTCAAGGTCGTCTATACAATAAGCGCCGGAGCCGGGTTTGGTTTCGGCAAAATTGGGCCTGTGCATGGTGCGAGAAAATGCACTGCGCAGGTTCATCTTGTCATTAATAGTCCATGTTGCGTTTATTGATGGAAGCACAGACAGGTATTTAAGGCTGGTGCGGCGTTGTTCAGGCACGTAGTAATAATTGCCTGTGGGCTGGTCAAATGCCAGTGAATCTAAAAGGGTGTCTGAAAGTTCTTGCAGATTGGTATATTCAAGGCGGGCGCCTGCTACCAGCTGTATCTTACCCAGCTTAACATCGGCCATGCCATAACCGGCATATACCCCTTCGGTATACGTATAGCGGTTGCCTGCCCAAAACCTGTATTCTGTATTTACAGGGTTCATTTCGTATGGCTTTAGTGTGTCGCCAAGGTTAGGCACAAAATTCAATAATTGGTCTTGGGGCAAAAACGGGAAAAAGCTGCCTGCATAAGGGCTGCCCAGCTCTCTTAAAAAGCCACCCCGCTCGTCTAATTGTACTGTATTAAAATCGGTAAGCAGGTAAGGTTGTGGTCGCAGTGGCACGTTTTGCCTCCACTCGTATAAACTTACAAGCCTGGCACCCTCTTTATAGCGGCCTTTAAAACCAAATTGTAGTTTTACATCGTTATTTATAACATAATTAAGGTCTACCCGGGCAACAACAGGGTCTCGTTCCCAGGTATCGTTCAACTCTGACCATGAACGGTAAAACTCAAAATCGCCAGGCTGCAAAGGGTCTGTGCTTTGTGGGTTTATGGGTTGGGGTTGTATGTTGTTATAATCATCACCAGTACCATAGGGATTATCTACCCCTAATAATTTTGTAACAATTGGCGCAACAGTATTTGGCCCCACAGGGTCGCCATTAAATTCTACAGAATCAACATCTTTATAATACAACAGCGGGCTCATAAACTCTGTAAAAAAGTACCCGTTTCGGGGGTCTTTATTTTTAAACGGGCGGTTGCCATACCTAAAGCTGTTATGGTACGTAGCCACTTTGGCTGTTACGGTAATTTTGTCATTGATTTTAAATTCGCCGTGTACATCGCCACCAAAAAGCTGGCGTATTAACATACCGCTTATGCTTTGCAGCCTTAACCTTGCGCCCGACCCATCGCTATAATTAAAACGGGTTTTATATTGGTTTTTATCATCGCTTAAGCGGCCATAAAAAAAGCGGCCACCAATGGTTACTTTGTCGTTAGGCTTATACTCAAATGCTGCATTGGCACCAATGGTATTGCGCATACCCGAGTAGTCTTTAAGTTCGTAACTGGCAATGCCCTGGTTAAAATTGCTGGCATAAACTACCTTGTATGCCTGTGCCCCGTAGTAGCGCCCGTAGTACGAACCATCAAGCACATAAGAGAATTTTTTGTTTTTAGATACGTTGCCATACGTAACAGCTGCATTCATTAAAGGCTTTCCGGCCAGGGTGTTATAACCGCCCCCTATGTTTACTTTAAATGTCTTCTTCTCAACATTAGAGCGGGTTAAAAAATTAATAATCCCGCCAATATTATCCGACTCCTGGTCGGGTGTTACTGTGCGCGCAACAACAATATAATCAATAAAATCAGAGGGTAACACTTCAAAATCAAAAGCACGGCTGGCATTTTCTTCGTCAGATGTTGGCAGCCTGTCGCCGTTTACCAATGTCGCTGTCCAATCTATAGGCGTACCCCTTAATGATACCAGGCTTCCCTCGCCTTTGTCGTTTTGTACAGATGTTCCTGCAATCCGTTTTACAGCTTCGGCGGCTGTTTTAGAGGGCAATTTAGCTATAGCCTCTGACGACATTACTGATACAACATGCGAAGATGTTTTAACCATATTGATGGCCTTATCTTCGCTGCCAATTTTGTAGCTACCCGTTACCGATACTTCTTTTAGCGTTTTAGCATCGGGTTCTAGTTCAATGTCGTGCAACTGGGTTGTTGTACCAGCTGTAATAACCACCTCTTTTTGCAAAGGTTTAAAGCCAAGGTAGGTTACTTTTATTATTTGCTTGCCTACAGGTATATTGAATAATTGAAATGTACCATCAAAAGCTGTTGTAGTACCTAGCTTTGTAGCTTCAATTATTACTATAGCGCCCGGCAACGATTCTCCTTTACTAATCAGCCTGCCAGATAGCGTGCCAGTTTGTGCAGACAATACAACAATACAAAAAGAAAATAGAAATAATATAGTGTACTTAACTTTCGCCACGTTTTGAGCTTTTAAAACGCACGAAAGTACCTATTAACTAACAACTTAACAGCAAACAAAGTTTACCGCATTGTTAAGTTATTATTAATCAAACGCTTGTGTAAATTTAGTTTCCTGTTATGTTTCGGCATTGTTTGCAAAACAATGCCTTTCTGTCACAATCACTATAAACAAGGCTTAAAACATTGATTCTGTTTAATTAATAGGTTGTGCGGTTAAGATGCAAATGCAGTAACCAAGAGCAAAGTGCATTAGCATTTTTAAAGATTAGTTTAACATTGTGAATTAGAACGCAACTATTTGGCTTGTTTGTTAAACAGATACCTAAGGCCAATGCTATACATATAAGTGTTTGGAAAAGGGAAAGCGGTATGCGTAAATATGTTGCTTGCTGTTGCATGCTTATCAATAAAAGCGTAGGTAAAAGCATAGGTAAATTTAAAATCGGCTTTAAAGTTGTTTCCTATTTTATAATCTAAACCAATACCAGAAAACACATCCATATGCCAAGCTTTGTTTGTAAATAAATACATACGGCCGCGGCTCATATCATTATCAAAGGCATCAAACTTAGCAACAACCGTATTGCACAAAAGAGTAGGCATTAAACCAATTTGCAGATAGGGCCTTATTTTGCCCTTTAAAAAAGAAAATTTGTAAGCAACAGGTATAGCCAGGTAGTTTGTTTTTGTATCGGAATACGGGGCTTGCACACCAGATTCGCCTTCTTCAGCAAAGCGGTACCCCTTTTTTAAATACAAAACAGAAGCAGCAATACTACCGTGCTTTTTAAAATTATACTGATAGCTTATGCCTTGCTGAAGACCTGTTAGCTTTTTATAATATTGATTTAGGCCCGATTTTAAAAATGAAAATGTGTTTATACCCGCCTCAAGGCCCAACTCATATTTTTGCGCTGTGGCAAACAAACAACTAATTGTAAATAAGAATATCAGGGCCATTTTTTTCATGCCGAAATATCAAAATAATTAAATCAAACACATATTGTTACTGATTATCGTTTTATCAAAACCGTATTATTAATTTGTAAATATTTTTTGATTGTAGTAAAAGTGCTATAAATAAAGAAAAGTAAAGATAATTCAGCCATCTGTCGGTCAAAAAAAAAGTAGCACTACATTGTTAAAATGTAAATCCAATATCATCTTATTTTTAATTCATCACATTCATATAAAACATAAATAGCGATGTTTATTAATTACAATACATTAGCTTAACAATAGTGTTATTATTAACTTCGTTTAGATAAATGGCCAAAAGGAAAAAAATTTTAGTTGCTCCGCTAAATTGGGGGCTTGGGCATGCAACACGATGCATACCAATAATTAAAAAACTTAAAGAAAAAGGCTACGAGGTTATAGTAGCAGCATCAGACAGGCCATACCATTTATTAAAAAAAGAATTTCCGGAGCTTACCCATATTTATTTCCCAAATTATGAGATTGATTACCCTGAAAAAGGGAAAATGGGTTGGCACATGTTCAAAATGGCACCAGAGGTATTCAGGCAAACGGGTAAAGAGCACCGAAAATTAAAAAAGATAATAGGGCGGTATAAAATAAAAGGGGTTATATCAGACAACCGCTTTGGCTTATCAAGCAAACAGGTGCCCTGCATATTTATATCGCACCAGTTGCAGTTAGAAATGCCTAAGGGCTGGGGTGTTTTTAAGCGTTTGGTAAACTGGATTAACTTAAGTTACATGAAAAGGTTTGACGCTATCTGGATTCCTGATTTTGAAGGAGAACACAACCTTTCGGGCAGCCTGTCTCATTTTAAACACATACCCCAAAACACTACTTATTTAGGCTTGCTATCGCGGTTTTCTGAATTGAGTGGTAAGGAAGTAAAAGAAACAGGAAGTTACGACCTACTAATCAGCATATCGGGGCCAGAACCCCAGCGGACTATTTTGGAAAACAGGCTTACAGAACAAGCGTTGAAACTGCCCTATAAAACACTAATGGTTGTTGGTAAAACAGAGGATGGAAAAGACAGTGTTGATATAACCGATAAATTTAAAAAAGTAGCCCACCTAAATGCAGAGCGGATGTATAGTGCCATGAGGGATGCCAAATACATTATATGCCGGTCTGGCTATTCTACCGTAATGGATCTTGCGGCAATTGGCCAAAAGGCTGCTTTTATTCCTACGCCGGGGCAATCTGAACAAGAGTACCTTGCTGAAAAATATAAAAACGAGGGACTGGCTAATTTTATGGCCCAGGATGTTGTGAGTATAGAACAGCTTATTGCCGAATATGAAAATTATAAGGGTTTTGGCGGATTTGATGCAGGGCCTGCTATATTAGATAATTGCCTTGACGTATTTTTGCAGAGGGTAGAAACACATACCCCAATTAAGTATAGCAAAAACAGCGGGTTGTAATTTTCTAATAACGTAATTAATAGGATGACAGGGTACGATATTGCCATTGTAGGAGGTGGGATAAATGGGCTGGCACATGCTTACGCCGCCGCAAAGCGCGGATTAAAAACCATTGTAATAGAGCAGAATAGCAAACCGCTGGGCGCATCGGTACGTAATTTTGGGCTACAGTTGCCATTGGCACAACCACCGGGAGCCAATTATGCATTAGCCCTGAAAAGCCAGGCTATTTGGAGAGATGTTGCGAAGGAGTTTTCTTTTTGGTCTAAACCCAACGGGTTGCTTGTTTTAAGCCTGTCTGACCTGGAAAATACAGTAATGCATGAGTTTATTTTGCAAGCCGGGGCCATGGGTTATAACGGGCTAAAATTTATCAGTAAAGAAGATTTAAAGTTAGCCACAACAAGCAGCCTAAACTATAACACCATTGCAGGGGCTTTATTTAGTGCCGATGAAACTACCATAAACCCTGCCGAAGCTCTGCAAAAAATAGCCTTGGGGTTGAAAGAAAAATACAGCGTTGACTTTAAGTACAACTGCACGGTACAAAAAATAAGGGGCAGCGTAATTGAGACTAATTTAGGAGAAATTAATGCAGAACGGATAATACTATGCACCGGAACAGCCTATACCCAATTTTACCCTGAAGCATTTGCTGATTTAAAGCTTAAAAAATGTAAGCTACAGGTTATGAAGCTGGAAATAACAGACCCCGCGTGGCATATTAACGAAGCTATAGCCTCGGGCATTTCTATGCTTCATTACAGCTCATTTAGCATGGCCCCCTCTATTAACAAACTAAAATTGTTTTACGAAACCCATTACCCGGAGCTTAAAAAATACGGCATCCATATACTGGCTGTTGAAAATAATAACAGAGAACTTATTGTTGGAGACTCTCACGAATATGACGAGTATGACTTTAACCCCGGAATAAAAACAGAAATAAACGATATTATTTTAGACTGGGCCAACAAGTACCTAAACATAGCCTCTTTTAAGGTAAAAGAAACATGGACCGGCCAGTATTTGAAAAACATGGGCGGCGATATTTATTGCAGGTTAGCACCCGCAAATAATTTGCGCATAGTAAATGCTGTTGGGGGGCAAGGCATGACAATATCTTTTGGCCTTGCCGAAGAAACCTTTAACCAGTGGTAATATTACTCTACAATTACTTTGGTGCTGTAACTGCCCTCGCCTGCGCTTAGGTTTAGCAGGTACATACCGGGGGTTAAATGCGGAATGGTAAATGGCATGCTGCCTTTTGGCGATGCTGTTTTAGTATCGCTGGCTACCTCGCGGCCGGCAAGGTCGTACAGCTTAATGCTAATGGCTTTATTTGCCAGTGCTATTGCCGTAACCTGTATCATATTGCCACCGGCAGCAGGGTTTGGAGAGCAGCTCATATTTGCATCGGTTAGGGTTTCGCCAACGCTTTCAGGGGTTACAGTTGGGCTACCAATTTGGCCAATAATAAAGGCCCCCAGGTTTAATTGTGGTTGGGTATAAGAACGGCTTATTGTAAAAGGCTCGTTACCTGTAACGTTACCCAGGTTTTGTAAAAGATTCCAGCTACTATTAATATCGCTATAGTTAACAATACCAGCAGAAGCCCCGGTAAAATTAGCCCGTTGGTGACTTTGGTTCCACTGCAGCGTAATGGCAGGAATGCTTCCACCATCAACATCTTCCTGAATATCCCAGGTACGGTTTACAAGGTAATCATCTGCCAAAGGAGCGCCTGATAGTCCGTTTTGCAACACATTATTAAATACCTGTGCGCTAAAATTATCTTCTGTTCCGCTGTTTACAAGCCATGCGGGGTTATAGTTGCCTACAGAGTAACCAATAGGGAAGAAAGCGGTATCGCCTGTGCCAACGTTATTGTATTTAAGCAAGCCATTATCGCCACAAACTAAAAAACGGTTGTTGCTTGCGCCCAAAACAGCGTTATTAACCGTAGTCATAGTTAGGGTGTTAGGCCCTGATATAATATGCCCGTTGATAAAATTAAGGCTGTTTACCCCGTTAACATCGCTCTGCAATTCAAGGCCCAGGGGATTATCCAGTTCAATGCTGCTTATTTCGCCCGTGCCGATAGTTAACATTTGTGGGTTATTGGTACCATTAAAACGGTATATGCCAGTACCTGTTTGGTTGCTGGCATCGGCAGCCTCAAAATTGCCTGCCACCTCTAGCGTGCCCTGGTTGTTTACATTGCCTGCGTTTAGGTTGTTAAAGTTTGATGTAAGGGAAATAGTGGCCCCTGCGGCAATATTTATTGTACCCCCATCGTTTATAAGGTTTTGCGCGTATGCTGAAAAGCCCAGGAAACAAAGGGCGGGTAGTATGTACAATTTTTTCATGGCTGTTATACTTTGGCAGTAAACCAAAGTTACAAAACAAACAGGCATAAAAACAGCCTCGGAACTAACTTTTCAACTATAACCCTATTAAAAACCCAAAGCGGAATAATGGGTTGTTAAACGGGTAGCGGGGATCGTCGTTAAAATTCCATAATACCGAAAGGGTGGTAAACGCCCTGCGCCCTATGGCCTGCTGGTAGCCCAGGCCTGCAATGTAGCCCGGTACGTTTACCCGTTTTTTAATTACACTGCTTGATGCAAAATCCTCCAAATTGAGCACCTCATACTCGCCATGCACAAAAAAGGCATCGCCATTAGAAAACACGTTGCGGGCAGGCAGCAGACGCACAAAAGCGCGGCCCCCGTAAGTATTAGTTTCAAAAATATAGCTTGATGCGCCATTACTAAGGCGTACCCTGTTGTAAAGGTAGGTAAAGCCAATACCGCCCATAAACACCTTGCCAACCTCGTAGCAAACCATTGGCGAAAGGTCTATAACCGTATAGGTGCCAAACTGAAGCCCCAAGCCGCCGCCAACGTAGGTATGGTCGAACCATTTAGGGCGTACAAACTTCTTTTTTTGCGGTTCTGCTTTGTTGGGCTTGGTAGTGCCCGTACTGTCGCTGTCATCATATTTAGGCAATTGTGCCATAGCAGATGAGGCAAAAACCACAAGTATGATAAATGTCAATGTTTTTTTAAGCATGCAAAACTACTTTTGACAATGTTACGCAAAAATTGCACCAATTTGACAGAAAACCCGCTATGAATGCTATGTATAAGCCAAAATTTAATAAATTAGCACAAGAAAATGCCCGGGACCGTTTGATGATTGAATACAATGAGGTGATTGATAAACTGCCTCCACATTTAAAGCAGTTTATTGTGGATCAGGATTATAGCCACTATACGCCAATTGACCAGGCGGTATGGCGATATGTTATGCGCCAAAATTACTGCTACCTAAGCAAGGTTGCCCACGGCAGCTATGTAGAGGGCCTTCAAAAAACAGGTATTGGTATCGACCACATCTCTCAAATGTATGGCATGAACCGCATTCTAAAAGAGATTGGTTGGGCGGCTGTTGCGGTTGACGGGTTTATTCCCCCATCGGCATTTATGGAATTTCAGGCGTATAAAATTTTGGTAATAGCGGCCGACATAAGGCAGCTGGAACATATACAATACACCCCGGCGCCTGATATTATTCACGAAGCAGCAGGCCATGCCCCCATTATTGCCGACCCTGAATATGCTGAGTACCTGCGCCTGTTTGGCGAGATTGGCAGCAAGGCATTTTCATCGGCCCAGGATTATGATTTGTACGAGGCAGTCAGGCATCTTTCTATTATAAAAGAATTCCCTAATGCTACAGCAGAAGAGATTGCTGAGGCTGAACAACGGTTGGAACAGGTATCGGCCAATATGGGCGAGCCCAGCGAAATGGCGCGTATACGCAACCTGCACTGGTGGACTGTTGAGTATGGTTTGATAGGCAAGCCCGAAGATTGTAAAATTTATGGTGCAGGCTTATTATCATCTATTGGCGAGAGTGTAAGCTGTATGCAACCCGATGTGAAGAAGATACCTTACACCATAGCAGCAGCAGATACCAGCTTTGATATTACCAAGCAACAACCCCAATTGTTTGTTACCCCATCGTTTAAACAACTGGTAGAGGTGCTGGAAGATTTTGCTGAAAGCCTTGCCCTGCGCCGTGGTGGTTTGTATGGGCTGGAAGTGGCTATAAAATCGAAGAATGTAGGCACGGCAGTATATAGCTCGGGCTTGCAGGTGAGCGGGGTATTTGACGAAGCGATTACCGATAAAAACAACAACCTGATTTATATACATACCACAGGGCCTACATCATTAGCCTATAAAAATAAAGAGCTTGACGGGCATGGTAAAGTTTACCATGCAGAGGGTTTTGGGTCGCCGGTAGGAAAGCTAAAAGGCACCAACAAGCCTCTGGAACAACTTACCGAAGTAGAACTGGTGATGATGGGGATTGTAAACGGTTTGCCCTGCCACCTTGAGTTTGAAAGTGGTGTTGTAGTAGATGGTGTTTTGAGGGAAAAGGAGCAGGTATCGGGCGGAAAAAGCCTGATTTTTGTGTTTGATGATTGCACCGTAACTTATGGCGACCGACTTTTGTACGACCCTGACTGGGGCACGTATGATATGGCTGTGGGCGAGAGTATAGTGTCTGTATTTAGTGGTGCTGCAGATGTTGAGGCATACAAGCCTACATCGAGGGTGCCGCACGAGTTGACCAAGAAAATTGTATACACCCCTGAACAATTGCGCTTGCAAAAATTATATGGCCAAGTGCGGGAGATACGCGATACCAAAGGCGACTACAACGCATTGCCAGGAGTATTCAGCATATTAAAAACTGATTTTACCAATGACTGGCTGCTGTGTGTAGAGTTGTATGAGATATTGAAGGACAGCAACCTATACCCCAACCAAACAGCAGAAATAAAGGCTTATTTAGAGGAGATGAAAACCCGTAAGCCAGAATATAAAAAGCTTATTGAAGACGGTATACGTCTTACTGATGAGCTTGAACTTACCCACTCGTAATGAATATTTTGATAACCGGCGCAGGCCGCGGTATTGGTTTAGCATGTGTAAAGCAACTGGCTGCCAATGCCAACTATAATGTTGTTGCCGTTTCGCGGAATATAGGTGCTATTGAGGGGCTGGCGTTGCCTAATGTACATGCTATAGCTGCTGATATTACCCATGCGGAAAACGTAGACGCGCTGGTAAACACCATAACCAACCGTTACGGCAAAATTGATGTGTTGGTAAACAACGCGGGTCTGCTGGTAAACAGGCCGTTTACTGATTTTACTAATGATGATGCCCGACGCATTTTCGAGGTTAATTTTTTTGCGCCTGCCCGCTTAGTGCAAGTGCTTACGCCCCACATAAACCGTGGCGGGCATATAGTAAACATAGGCAGTATGGGTGGCTACCAGGGTAGCCAAAAGTTTGCAGGGCTGGCCTACTACAGCGCATCGAAGGCGGCGCTGGCGGTGCTTACTGAATGCTTAGCCGAGGAGCTAAAAGATGCTGGCATACGCATAAATTGCCTGGCGCTGGGCAGCGTGCAAACAGAGATGTTGCAAGAGGCTTTTCCGGGTTACCAATCGCCGACGGGGGTGGAAGAGATGGCCCACTTTATTACCGACTTTGCCCTGCATAGTGGAAAGCTGTTTAATGGCAAGGTTTTGCCGGTGAGTGTGACTACTCCGTAGCTTATAGCTTATAGCGTTTAGCTTTATTTTGTTGATTTAGTGTATGTTAAATATAAATCAATCAAAAAAAAGAACACGTTCATCAAACAAAACGTAAAGCGGTAGTGTTCTATATTGCTATTTCTTATCAGTTTCGGCCTGCTCCTTTTTCAACTTATCAATATCGTTGATAAGGGTGGCTATTTCGGTATCTGATGTACCATCGTAATACCCTCGGATGTGGTGGAATTTATCTACCAAAACAAACATTTGGGTATGGATAAAATCGTCTTCAATTTTCTGGGTAATGGTGGTATCGGTGCTAAGTAAATAGCTTTCGCGGGCCATATCGTATAAGGCACGTTTATCGCCGGTTAAAAAGTACCATTGTGTGTTATCGGCATTGTGGCGTTTGGCATACTCCATTAACGCAGGTACTGAGTCTTCCTCAGGCTTAACGGTATGCGACAGGATTTTAAAGCCTTTATCCCCTTTTATTTTATCTGATACCTTCATCATGTTTTTATTCATAATAGGGCATATAGACTTGCAGGTGGTAAAGAAATATTCAACCACATAGTTGGTACCCTCTACGCTTTTATCGGTAATGGTATCGCCCAGCTGGTTAACAAACTTAAATGGCTTTACCGAGTGGAATAAGGTATCGCCACGGGTGGTTAATTCTTTATCGCCATAAATAGGCAAATAACGTACTTCCTTTTTGTTGGGGGTGCAGGCTGCAAATAATACCACAACAAAAGCAAAAAATAATACTCTCATTATTACTTAATAAAATCAGTTGGTTTTTTTACAAACTCTTCTTTACAGCCGGTGCCGCAAAAACCATATAGTTTGCCTTTGTAGCTTGCTGTATCTGCAACGCCTGATGTTATATCCATTTCGCAAACAGGGTCAATTTTAGAGGCTAGTAAAGCCATATCAACAGCCAGTTTACCATCTTCTTTAGGCATAGGTGGTTTTTGCCCTTCAATTTTTTGGTTTTCGCCTGCTTTAGGCTCTGTTTTTTGGCCGCAGCTTACTATGATAAAACAGGCGGCTATAAATGCTAATGCTTTCATGAAAAATAATTATGGTGCAAAGGTACTCTATAACTCTATAGCTATCAAAAAAAACAGGTAGCCTCTACATTCAATTTTTTCACTTTTTAGTTTTTCACTTTTAGTTTTCGCATACCTTTGCGTCAACTTTAATACAGGGGTGTCCGCCGTTTGGCGAACTGAGAGAGTCCCTTTGAACCTGATCAGGTTAGTACCTGCGATAGGGAGTATTAGGAAGCGCTTACGCACATTCTGTGCGTGTAGTCCTTAGTCCGTATACTACGGATATTCCTGTATTAAGGCAACAAATACAGGCTATCATGAAAAATCAATTCAAAATTCAGAATGCAAAATGCATAATTGTGCTTGCAATGGCTATTTCAAACTTTGCTATTGCGCAAACGCCGATGAGTAAAACAATCAGCGACTCGGTAATAGTAGCGGCTACGCGTACCGATGGTAAACAGGGTGTGGCCTATACCCAGGTGAGTAAAGAGGATTTGAAGAAGCAAAACCTTGGGCAGGATATTCCGGTATTGCTAAACCTAACCCCATCGGTGGTGGTAAGCTCTGATGCAGGTAATGGCGTTGGCTACACAGGCATACGCATACGCGGCAGCGATGCTACCCGTATAAATGTTACCGTAAATGGTATACCTATGAACGATGCCGAAAGCCATGGTTTGTTTTGGGTTAACATGCCCGATCTTGCATCATCAGTAAACTCTATACAAATACAACGCGGGGCGGGCACCTCTACCAATGGGGCGGGGGCTTTTGGTGCCAGTATAAACATACAAAGCAATGTGCTGAATGCAGAACCGTATGCAGAGGTTAACTCATCGGCCGGGTCGTTCAACACGTTTAAAAATACGGTAATGGTGGGCTCGGGACTTGTTGGTGGCAAATTTACTTTTGATGCAAGGCTTTCTAAAATAACATCAGACGGGTTTGTAGACCGTGCCGCATCAGACTTAAAATCATTCTTTGTATCAGGAGGATATTATGGCACAAAGACGATTATAAGGGCTAATGTGTTTTCGGGCAAAGAACGTACGTACCAGTCGTGGTATGGCATACCCGAAGCGGCGTTGGATACCAACCGCACCTACAACTACTACACCTATGCCAACCAAACCGATAACTACCAGCAAGACCATTACCAGCTTATTGGCTCGCACAGTATGAACAACAACTGGAACCTCAACCTGGCGCTGCACTATACCCGGGGCAAAGGCTATTATGAAGAGTACAGAGGGCAGGATGATTTTGCCAACTACGGCTTGCCCAATTTTCAACTTTCGCAAGATACCATTCCGCCTATAACTGTAAGCACAACAGACCTTGTGCGCCAACGCTGGTTAGATAACCATTTTTACGGGCTTACCTACTCTGTAAACTACAAAAGCTACAACCGCTTAAGCTTTATTTTAGGCGGGGGAGCAAACCAATACCGTGGAGCCCATTATGGCAATATTATCTGGATGCAATATGCCGGCAGCATTCCTAAAGATTACCGTTATTATGATAACGATGCAGTTAAAACTGACATTAATGTATATGGCAAAGCCAACTACCATTTTGGCGCGGGCATTAATGCTTTTATCGATTTACAATACCGCCACGTAGGCTACTCATTTTTAGGGTTTGATAATAACCTGCAAAATGTGCAGCAAGATGTAAACCTTAACTTTTTTAATCCTAAGGCAGGCATTAACGTGGAGCTGCCAAGCGATCAGCAGTTATACCTATCAGCAAGCGTAGCGCACCGCGAACCCACGCGCGATGATTTTACCCAAAGCACACCTGCCAGCAGGCCTAAGGCAGAGCGGATGATAGATACCGAACTGGGTTATAAAAAGCATTGGAAAAACACTATGGTTGGAGCAAACGGTTATTTTATGTATTACCAAAACCAGCTGGTATTAACAGGGAGAATTAATGATGTTGGCGCATATATACGCAGCAACATAGACCAAAGCTACCGCGCTGGTATAGAGCTGGAGGGAGCTGTAAACATTGGCAAAAAAGTGAAGCTTGCAGGTAACTTTACCTTTAGTCAGAACAAGGTGATAGACTTTGCCGAATATATTGACGATTACGACAATGGTGGGCAGGTGGTTAACCGTTACAAAAGTACCGATATATCATTCTCGCCAAACATGGTGGGGGCGGCAACCCTTAGCTACGAGCCTGTAAAAAAGCTTGTATTTAGTTTGATTAATAAATATGTTAGTCGCCAATACCTTGATAATACGAGCAACAAGGCACGGTCATTAAACCCTTATACCACGCAAGACTTACGCATAAATTACAACTTTAGCGCAGGTTCAGCAAAAGACATTTCGCTAATATTATCAGTAAACAACCTGCTGAATGCTAAATATGAGCCTAATGGCTATACGTTTAGCTATATATATGGAGGGCAACAAACCACAGAAAACTACTACTACCCGCAAGCGGGCATAAACGTAATGGGTGGCATAGGCGTAAGGTTTTAGGGACCTTACCCCTTTTAAGTAAGGTGGGGGAGGAGTTGGTTATGCGCATATTGTCTTGGCAAAAACTTTGTTTATATTGCCACAGCATTAACTAATACCTATGGAGATACACCGTTTTTTGTATAAAAGCGACAAAGCAACCACCTAAATGTTATAGCTTACATATTGGTGTTTATAGCCTTTGTGGCGGGTGTTGAGAGTATACTAACATCAATCATACTGTTGTTTGCCGCGGCGGTACTGTTTTTATTTCAACGGGGTATAGAGCTTGATTTACGCGATGGAACCTATCGTTTTATTATGGCAGTAGGACCTGTGCGCATTGGTAGTTGGGGTAAACTACCTGCGCTAAAATCAATATCGGTATTTAGCACCAATAAAGTCTCTACACTTACCAGCAGGGCTAATAATGAATCGGAATTTAAAAACAGGGTAATACAGGTAAACCTGATAACAGAGCGCAACCAAAAGATAAAAATACTGGAGGTGGAAAGCAAAGAGCCCGCTTTTTTGCTGGCTAAAGCTGTTGCTCGCAAGTTGGATGTAAATGTATGGGACGCAACAGAACGCGAAGGCAACTGGGTAGAATTATAAGTTTAGAGCGGGACATGTAAAAATATCCTGTAAAAAGTAACCTAAGTGCTGTTTTTGCGGCTGCAAGGTGCGTATATTTGTATATATAGTAAATAGATAAACATGAAGCACATAATATTTTCGTTGCTGGTAATAGCGGCGGTAGCCCTGGGTGGATGCAGGTATGACAAAGCGGATGAACTATACGTGGCCACGCCATGCGACACTTCGGTTTCAATCACATTTTCAGCATATGTTACGGGTGTTGTAAACGATAATTGCATTAGTTGCCATAGCAACGCCAATAATGTGAGCCTTGGCGGCAGCATAAACCTTGAAGGTTATGATAACCTGATAAACTACGTTAATGACGGCCCTGACGGCGGTAGCTTTATGGGTGCCATTACCCACAACCCTAACTACCTTGCTATGCCCCAAAACGAAGCCAAGTTGGATGACTGTACCATTTTAAAATTGCAGAAGTGGGTTAACAACGGCGCACAGAACAACTAAAACGATGAAGAAGATTTTACTATCAATATTTACCGGCATTGCCAGTGTTGCTATAGCCCAACCGCCTGCCGACACAACGAATAAAGCTGTTGATTTTGACTCGTTGTTAAACATGGTTGAAGATAGCCAGCCAAAGGAAAAGCCATTGGTAACAGCTACGTTCAAATCGTCAAGAATAATAAACGGACACTCTGTTGAGTTGGCAAAACCAAAGCATTTAGAGTTCCGTCTATCTCACCGTTTTAGCAGCGTGCGCGATGGGCTGGATGGTTTTTTTGGCCTTGATAATGCCAGCACCCGTATAGCCTTGGAATATGGCATAAACGACTTTATGATGGTTGGCCTGGGTCGTAGTGGTGCCTATAGCAAATCTGTAGATGCATTTTACAAAGCCAAGGTGTTGCGCCAACGCGAAGGCGGTATGCCTATAACGCTTACCTTGTTTGGATCGGCGGTGATAAGTACCATAAAAAATAATATCCCTGACTACCGTTTCGACTCGAGGCTAACCTATACCGTACAGGCTATAATTGCATCAAAAATAAGCGAGAAGCTATCGTTGCAACTATCGCCAACCCTGGTACACCGCAACCTGGTACCCACGGCAGTTTACCCTAACGATTTGATTGCTATTGGTGTTGGGGGCCGCTTAAAACTATCGCGCAGAATATCATTAAATGCTGAGTACTTTTACCGTGTATTATCATCAGACTACCGCAAGGTAGACCCATACCATAACGCACTTGCTATAGGGTTTGATTTTGATACCGGCGGCCATATTTTCTCGCTGCACTTTACCAACTCGCGTCCGCAGATAGAGCCCGGCTTTATTGGCGAAACCAGCTACAACTGGCTTAAGGGCGACTTTAGCTTTGGCTTTAACATTACCCGCCAGTTTTATTTGGGTAAAAAGAGCAAAGCGCCGCAAGGCTGGTAGTTACCCCACCCCCTAAAGAGTAAAAATTTGTGTACCTTTAGGTACCATGAAACAGCTCTTACTAATCCTTTTTGGCATTAGCGCATTGGGTGCTTTTGCGCAGCCCGATACTACAGAGATAAAGAAACTGAAGTACACCAACGTTAAGTTTTATTTAGGGCAGAAGAAGATATTAAAGAACGTACTATCGTACGATATGTGGTCCATTGGCAAGCTGGATATTTACCCGCCTGTTGCAGACAGCCTGGCTAATTTTTTATTACTGAGAAAGAACATAGTTATTGAGCTGGGCGGCCATAGCGATTGTGCTAATGCCAAAGAGCCGGGTACAAATGCTGCCAAAGCGGTTAAAGACTACCTGCTAACCAAAGGCGTGCCGGCCGACCGTATACAAACCCGTGGATATGGAAACGCACTACCTTTAGTAAAATGCCCAGGGGCGGGCGAACCTACAAGTGATACGTATGCAAACCGCCGTGTAGAGGCGCGTATTGTAAACTTTGTAAAGCCCAATTTTACCTATCAGGATAGCGTTTTGCATAGTGGGCAGGTGATGGTGTTGCGTGATATGCTTTCGTTATTAGTGACAAAAAACAGTTCGCGAACACACATATTGGAATCAAAGGCAGATACTCTGGCGGTTTTTTTAAATATCTATAAGGGTATTAAAATAGAGGTCGGGGTTCATACGAGTACCGACGGGCCGGACGATGTAAACAAAAGGGTTTCTGAAGCAGATGCCAAACTAATTGCCGACTACCTTATTTCTAAAGGAGTTTCCTCAAATAGGGTTGTTCCCGTTGGCTATGGAGAATCTATGCCAATGGTGCCATGCCCTTCCGATATAAAATGCACCGAAGAACAGCACAATAAAAACCGCAGGGTAGAGTTTAAAATACTAAGTACTGAGTGATTTTTCCACCGCATGGCTTTTGTGTGGCAGAGCCAGTATAGCCTGCATATACAAGCCCATGTAATAAGCCCCTATACCACTGGCTACATGCCATAAAAAGTGGGTGCCCATGGGCAGAATAGCTGTAACGTCTTTATCAATGGTGCGGAATACCAACGCAGCAATCATTAACCCAATGGCTAAAAAAAGGTAAGTGCTTTTGTATAATCTGCTTTGTACTAAAAAAATAAGGCAGGGGAGGAATATTGTTAAGCCAGCAATAAAGTAAGATATATTGATTATAGCCTGATTGGTAAGCCGGAAGTACTCTTGCTGCCAGTAGGGTATTGCACGCAGGGCCATTAAGCCCAAAAGCACTATAGATGCTAAGGTCCAGCTTTTTAGCACCTTTTGCCAAAACAAAAGGGCTATGGCTAATGATACAATGATAATGGGCATAAAGTCCATAAACACCAGCCAGTATGATGTGCGCAAGCCGTGAAACAACGTACTGCCCAACCCGCCAACCAATAGCATAGTAGCACAGAAATAAATAAAAGCTGCGCCTTTATCGCTGCGCTTGGTTTTAAAAAAGAAAAGAAAACCTGCACCGGCTATAAATAGCGATGATAGAGAGTTCCAGGGCTCGTAAAAAGGTGGGTGGCCGGTTAGCGTTTCGGCATACACAGGGCCATTATCTAAAATCTGTAATAACATAGTAGTATGCCTTTTAACCAAAAACTGTGCTAATTGTTTGTATAATTGCAATATGAAGTATGTAAAGCCATTACCGTTACTTATTGCATTGCTTGGTATTGTTTTGGCTTCGCACCTTATAGGCGCATTGGTTAAAATACAACATTGGGTAAAAATAGATAACCTGCTATTCTACAACACTATTCTGCTAACTGTTTTGTTTGTTGCTATCTCATTTCTTAGTTCTTACTCTAAAGCTAAACTGCTCTTAAGTAAGCCCTATGCCGCAATGCCCCGTATGCTAAAACGCATATTAAGGGCGGTAATAGCCATTACTATTGTAGGGGCATTATTTAAAATAATGCATTGGAAAGGAGCAGATATGAGCCTTATAATAGGCCTGACATCAGCAGCCATAGTAATGCTACTTTGGGCAATATGGATAGCTGACAAGGTAAAAAAGATAGACGGGTAATTACGCAGTAACCAACTGCAAAATGCTCTCGAATATAGCGCGGCCATCGGTGTTGCTAAGCTCTTCGTCAGCGGCACGCTCGGGGTGGGGCATCATACCAAATACATTTTTGCCTGCATTGCACACACCGGCAATATTGTCTAACGCACCGTTAGGGTTGCTCTCGGGGGTAATATTACCAGCTGCATCGCAGTAGCGAAAAAGCACCTGCCCATTGTCGTTCAGACGTTTTAGCTCATCATTACTAGTGTAAAAACGGCCTTCGCCATGGGCAATAGGTATTTTAAGGGCCTTATCAGGATTCAAACCACGGGTTACCAAGGTGTCCGTGCTTTGCGGTTTCATGTATATATTTTTGCAAATAAACTTATGGCTGGCATTGTGTAATAAGGCACCGGGGGTAAGGCCTGCTTCGCATAAAATCTGGAAACCGTTGCAAACACCCATCAAGTAACCTCCACGGTTAGCGTGGTTTATCACCTCATTCATAATAGGCGAAAAACGGGCAATAGCGCCCGAACGTAAATAATCGCCGTACGAAAACCCTCCGGGCAGCACTATAAAATCGCAGCCTTTAAGGTCGTGGTCTTTATGCCATAAGCGCTCTACTTTTTGCCCCATAAGGGTTTCAAGCACATAAATCATGTCGTGGTCGCAATTAGAGCCGGGGAATGTTACAACGCCAAATTTCATAATGCAAAGATACAAAATTTAGCCCTTTTCCGCAGCCATAAACAGCAATATTATGCAGGCTTTGCTGTTTTAACTATACTTGCAAAACCAATTGCCACACAATCAAGACATGAAGATAAAGTCGTTGCCGGGAGTTAAGTTTAGTTTGATGGCAATTACTGTTATTCTGCTTTACATTTTTACCAATATACGTGCGGGCCAGGCTGGCGACTGGCGCAATACCATACATAACGACGCCAAAGGCTACTACGCATACCTGCCCGGCGTTTTTATTTACCAGCAACTCAATTTCAACTTTTTTGTATATGCCGACAGCGCACTGCAACTAAACAAAAGCATTTGCGACTATAGATTTACTGTTGCCCCGGGTCAAAGGGTTAATAAATACTACGCCGGCACTGCTGTTGCCCAAATACCCTTTTTTATTGTTGCCCACCTGTATGCCCTTGCCGACCCTGAAACCCGCGCTGACGGTTACTCTTACCCCTATATGTATGGTATTGGCCTTGCTGCCATTTTTTACTGCATACTCGGATTGTTTTACCTTGATAAAATACTGCAACACTACAACATAAGCACTGCCAACCGCATTATTACCCTTTGGGCCACCGCATTTGGCACCAATGTGTTTGCCTATACCATAGCAGAGCCGGGCATGTCGCACGTGTACTCTTTTGCCTTTGTAGCCATATTTGCATACCACCTGCTGCAATGGTTTAAAAACTATGGCACGTTCAACCTTTTGTATGCCGCTGCCGCATTGGGTATAATACTGCTTATACGCCCTGTAAACATAATAGTAATATTCTTTATCCCCTTTTTGGCGGGTTCTGCAAACAACCTTACAACAGCAGCAAAGCTCTGGGCAGCAAACCCGCGCGCCATTGGTATTACCCTCTTACTTCCATTGGCTATCATATCTATACAAATGGTGCTATACGGAATTTCAACCAATAATTTTTTTATATACTCTTATGGTAACGAGGGCTTCAACTTTCTCAACCCTAAGGTTTTTGCCATCCTCTTTAGCTATAAAAAAGGGTTGTTTTTATACACTCCTATAGCATTGGTTGCCCTGTTAGGCACTCTCGTATTTGCCAGGCAAAGTCTGTACAAAGGCCTCAGCTTTTTTATTGCTTTTTCGGGTATAACCTACGTGCTTTCCTCGTGGTGGTGCTGGTGGTATGGTGGTAGCTTCTCGGGCCGTGCGTTTATAGAGTATTACCCTTTACTTATGATAGGCCTGGCTACCTTATTAAACACATTGAAAACAAAAATGGCAATTACTGCTGTAATTATTGTTTTACTAACCTTTGTTGCCCAAAACCAGATACAAACATGGCAATACAGGCATAGTATATTGCATTGGGACAATATGACGAAAGAGCAGTATTGGCGAACTTTTTTAAAGCTTAAATAATGTTCACCTCGCGCTCCAGCTCTACCCCAAACTTCTCTTTTACTGATTGCAGCACCTTTTCAGATAAAGCATAAACCTCGTTACCCTTGGCATTGCCGTAGTTTACCAATACTAACGCCTGGTTTTTATGCACACCGGTATCGCCCTCGCGATAGCCTTTCCAACCACACTGCTCTATCAGCCAACCGGCGGCCAGCTTGTGGCTCTCGCCCGACGGGTATGCCGGCATATCAGGGTATTGGGCTTTCAGTTCGGCCACCTTTTCAGCACTTACCACAGGGTTTTTAAAAAAGCTGCCCGCATTGCCAATTTGGGCAGGGTCGGGCAATTTGCTTTGGCGAATATGCACCACCGCATCGCTCACCTCTTTAATGCCCGCATCAGCTTTATCAATGCCCATAGCGTTTAGCTCTGTTTCTATAGCCCCGTACGATGTGTTTAGCACCGGCTTTTTGCTCAGCTTAAAGCTAACGTGGGTAATAATATACTGGCCCTTTACATCGCGCTTAAAAATACTCTCGCGGTAGCCAAAGCGGCACTCTTCTTTACCAAATGTGCGGGTTTGCAAAGTCTCAATATGCAAGGCCTCCAGCGATTGGAACGTTTCTTTAATCTCTACCCCATACGCCCCAATATTCTGCATAGGCGCGGCGCCCACACTGCCCGGTATCAGCGACAGGTTTTCTACTCCACCATAGCCGTGCTCAATAGCATACAGCACAAATTGGTGCCATGCCTCGCCTGCCCCAACGCGCACAATTACATGCTCATCATTCTCCTCAACTACAGTAAAGCCCTTTATTTTTATATTCAGCACCAGGCCATTAAAATCCTGCGTAAGCAGCATGTTGCTACCCCCGCCCATTACCAGCAAGGGCAAGCCTTTTATGGTGGAGTTACTTAAAATCTCTTTTACACCCTCCACACTTTCAGCCACCGCATAATATGCTGCCGTAGCCTCTATGCCAAAGGTGTTAAAAGGTTTTAACTGTATGTTTTGTTTTAATTCAATCATATTGAAATGCCTGCTATTGCCCCAACTTCGTATCCCACAGTGTTTGGTAAGGGTAACGCTCCATATGCATCCGTTTAGCTTCAATATAAAGCACCTGTTTCAGGTCTTCTATATTGTCTTTTTCAGTAGCTGATATAAATATCGTAGGACTGTTAAACTTAGCCATATAGCTTTTGCGCAGCTCTTCCAAGGTATAGTTCTCGCGGATGATGGGTGTTACCAAATCGGTCTCGTCGCGTTCTACGTGTTGGTAAGCATCAATCTTGTTAAACACCAAAAGCATAGGTTTATCAAGCGCCTTAATGTCTTTCAGGGTTTGGTTTACAACGCCTATATGCTCTTCAAATGCCGGGTGCGATATATCGACCACATGCATCAAAATATCAGCCTCGCGTACCTCATCCAGGGTCGATTTAAACGACTCTACCAGGTTGGTGGGCAGCTTACGGATAAACCCTACGGTGTCCGATAGCAGAAAAGGCAAATCCTGTATCACCACCTTGCGTACCGTGGTGTCTAACGTAGCAAACAGTTTATTCTCGGCAAACACCTCGCTTTTAGCCAGCAGGTTCATCAGGGTAGATTTGCCTACGTTGGTATACCCAACCAGTGCCACGCGGATAAGCTCGCCGCGGTTTTTACGCTGCGTTTGCATCTGCTTATCAATCAGTTTCAGGCGGTCTTTTAGTAACGATATTTTGTCGCGTACAATACGGCGGTCGGTCTCAATCTCTTTCTCGCCGGGGCCTTTCATACCAATACCACCACGTTGTTTTTCTAAGTGGGTCCATAGGCCCGAAAGGCGCGGTAATAAATATTGGTACTGTGCCAGTTCTACCTGCGTTTTAGCGTGTGCCGTTTGGGCACGGGCAGCAAAAATGTCAAGAATAAGCAATGTCCTGTCCAGCACCTTGCACTTAAGCTCGCGCTCAATATTACGTTGCTGCGATGGCGATAGCTCATCATCAAAAATAGCCAGGTCAACCTCGTGTTCCTTTATGTATTCTGCCACCTGCTGTATCTTGCCCGAACCCATAAAGGTTTTAGAGTCGGGCCTGCTTAGCTTTTGGGTAAAAGTGGCAACAGGGCGTGCCCCTGCCGTCTCGGCTAAAAAGGCCAGTTCATCTAAATATTCCACCAGCTGTTCGTCGGTCTGCATGCCGGTACTTAAACCAACAAGCACACAGGTTTCGTCTTTTTTAGCTGCGCTTTTTCTTTCAATCATTATTTTTTCAAACTCAGCACAAACTCAGCAAGGGCATCGTATTCTGCAGGCTGTAAGCTGCCGTAGGGGGGCATTTTACCACCGTTTTGCCCGTTTTTAATAGCCGATTTTATTCCTTCTTTATCAAGGGTTGTTATACTTAAATCTTTGGCGCCACCTATCATGGCTTTGCCGTCTGCCCCATGGCAGCTTTTGCAGGGTACCCCGCTAATGTTGTTGTATACATATTCGCCGTGTTTAACAGCATTGTAGCCGGCAGCGGCAGGGTCTGTAACAACGTCACGTGTTGCTTCAACAGTTGCCTTTAGGGCTGCTTTCTTTTTGTTAGCCTTGTTCATTTCGGCAAGGCCGTATGCGCCAATAATAAAAAGCAGCGCGGTAACAGCCATGGCTTTGTTGCTCTTTTTAAAACCTATAATGGCTATAGGAATAGACAATGCAACCAGCGTAAACTTAATTATTTGCAATGTGCTTGGGCTGCCTTTTTCTACCATTAACCAGACGCCCGTAAATAAAAATAAAACGCTGATTATCATTTCAAGAACCTTAGTGCCGGCGGTATATTTTTTAAGCGCTTCGGGCTTGTTTATCAGTAGTAAAAACGTTTTTATAACGTAGTGTAATAAAAAGATAATTACGGCAACCTTATGGGTAGGAAGGAGTAATGATTGTATCATAATAGTATAATCTGTTGTTGTTGGGCAAAGATAACTGTTTTAAAGGATAAAAGGTTTTACAATGTCTGCCGACGGCGTTCATTTCTTTGCTTGTCCAAAGAAACGAACCAAAGAAAAGACACCACGCGCACCAACCTTCATTTTTTAAGCCGCCCCACCGCGGGTCCCAGCGCACAGCCCTGCGGCTAAAAATTCAGGCTCGCACAGCGCGTGGACAGCCCACCGCACTCTTTAGAGAAGATTATTAGTTGCGAACAAAAGCAACCAATAGTTTCAATTTATAAAACAGGTTAGAAAACTGCAATGGCACATTCATGGTGGTAATGCCCTCCAGCGTTCCATTCATTTTTTTAAGGCCTTTCAACTCTTCTATTTTATCGGCAATGTTGATGAAAAGCCACTCGCAGTCTTCGCCAATGTAGCGTTTGTTGCGGGGGTCTTTAATGTGGCTTTCTTTTATTTTGCCTGGCTTTATTGTGCTGAAGATAAACGCCGCTTCGCGGGCTTTGGTAATACGTTGGTTAGATAGTACCTCTATCAGCTGGTCGTACGTAGCCTTGGTTTTATAGGCGTTTTGAAACTGCTTCAGGTTTAACTCAACCTCGCTAAGCAACAGCTTTTTGGTAGCATTGCTCTTGGTTACCAGCCCGCCAATATCTTTAAAAAGGCCTGAAACCTCTTTAACAGCAGCAAACCAGGTGATAGCCATAGGTGGAGATTATTACAACAGGGCGCTTTTAAACTGGCCTAAAAAGCGTACATCGTTTTCCGAATACAGGCGCAAGTCTTTTACCTGGAATTTAAGCTGGGCTATACGCTCCACACCCATACCAAAGGCAAAACCGCTGTATTTTTTACTGTCTATATCGCAATTTTCTAACACGGCAGGGTCTACCATGCCGCAGCCCAAAATCTCTACCCAGCCGCTGTATTTGCATATGTTGCAGCCCTTGCCGCCACAAATGGTGCACGATATATCCATCTCGGCACTAGGCTCAGTAAACGGAAAGTACGATGGGCGTAAACGGATTTTAGTCTCCTCGCCAAACATCTCTTTGGCAAAGTATAGCAGCGTTTGCTTAAGGTCGGCAAACGATACATTTTCATCAATATACAACCCCTCTACCTGGTGGAAAAAGCAATGCGCACGGGCCGAAATTGCTTCGTTGCGGTACACCCTGCCCGGCATAATAGCACGGATGGGTGGCTTTTGGGTTTGCATTATTTTTACCTGCACGGTTGATGTATGCGTGCGTAGCAGCATTTTCTCTTCACCTTCAACAAAAAAGGTATCCTGCATATCACGCGCAGGGTGCTCTTCGGCAAAATTAAGTGCCGTAAAGTTGTGCCAGTCGTCAACAATTTCGGGGCCTTCTTCTACCGTAAAACCAATATGCGAGAATATCTCTGAAATACGGTTAAGGATGATAGAAAGCGGGTGCCTTGCGCCGGGCGCAATAGGGTCGGCGGGGCGACTAAGGTCTAAGCCTGCGCCCACGGTACCACCGGTAGCTTCTACAGCCTCTTTAAGGGCGTTTATCTTTTCGGTAGCCTTGTTTTTAAGCTGATTAAGGTGCTGGCCAACCTCGCGTTTTACTTCGGGGGCAACCGTCTTAAACTCATCAAACAAAACCGATATTGAGCCTTTTTTTGATAAATATTTTATGCGTAATTCCTCAGCCTGTTCAGCGGTTTGGGCTGCCAGGGTATCAATCTCTGCCAATAACTGGTCAATCTTCTCTTTCATCACTCAAACGCCCTGTTGGGCCAACATTATTTTTTATCGGCATACGGCTTGGTAGGGCATGTTTTGCCCTGTAGCTTTTTAGCCGCAGCAATACGCTTTTTCAGTTTCTTAACTTTTACAATGTCTATCGACTTTATCATCTGGTCCTCATCGGGCCTGTCCATGCGGTTACGCTTTTGGCTGATGATTTTGTCTACCACATCCAATCCGCCGGTTACCTCGCCAAAAATAGAGTGTTTGTTATCTAACCACGGGGTAGCTACAGCGGTAATAAAAAACTGGCTGCCGTTGGTGTTAGGGCCGCTGTTTGCCATAGATAAAAGTCCTTTTTTATCGTGCTTTAGCGATGCGTCAAACTCATCTTCAAACGTATAGCCCGGGCCAGCAGTTCCCAATGGCACTCCGGCTTTAGCGCCTTTAGAAAGAGGGTCGCCGCCTTGTATCATAAAGTTAGGTATCACACGGTGGAACAATGTGCTATCAAAAAAGTGGGTTTCGCAAAGGCTAACAAAGCTTCCTACGGTGCAAGGCACTTTTTCGGCATATAGCTTAATCATAATATCGCCCTGGGTGGTGTGCATAATAAGGTCGGGGCCAGTGTCTTTAGCAGGCTTGGCCTTTTTTTCTTTCTTTGCTTTTGCTACTGGTGCTTTTCCGGCATCTTGTGCAAAACCAACGCTTGTAAATGCCAATAAGGCAAGGGCAATAAAAGAGTATTTAATACTTTTCATAGAAGTGTTTTATTTGAAAAACATGCAATTATACGATTTTTAGCCTTTTATAGCAATTTTGATACCGCTTGTTTAAGGCTTGCGCGCCAATGCGGAATTTCAATGCCCAGTGCCGCCTTTACCTTACCTTTATTCAACAGGCTGTAAGCAGGCCTTGCCGATGCGGTAGGGTATTCTTTGGTAAGTATGGGCATAATTTTGCATTTAAGCCCCGCCAGTTCTACAATAGCCTGGGCAAAATCGTACCAGCTGGTTACCCCCTCGTTACTAAAGTGGTAAATGCCTGTAGGCACTTTTTGTTTATTGTTTAAGGCTGTTATTAGGGTAAAAATGGCTTTTACCAAATCATCGGCCAGGGTGGGTGTACCTACCTGGTCGTACACCATGTTCAGGGTTTCGCGCTCGGCACCCAAACGTAAAATAGTTTTTAAAAAATTGTGCCCGTGCACCGAGTATAACCACGAGGTGCGGAACACATACCCATCGCAACCCGAAAGCATCAGGGCCTCTTCGCCCTCGCATTTGGTAAGGCCATACACCCCCAGCGGATTGGTAAAGTCAGTCTCTACATACGGTACGCTGGCAATGCCATCAAAAACATAATCAGTAGAAACCTGGATAAACTTTGTTTTGTGCATTTTGCACTCCATAGCCATTAGCTCTACAGCCTTAGCATTTATCAGGCGGGCCAGGGCAGGCTCGCTCTCTGCTTTATCTACGGCAGTGTAGGCCGAGCAGTTAATAAGGTATTTAGGGGCATGCAGGTTAAAAAAGTATTTCAGGTCGGCAGGTTTGGTAATATCCAAATCGGCCACATCAGTAAACACAAAATTAAAGCCGGGCATGGTGTGTGCCAGTTCTTGCATTACTGTTCCTAATTGCCCATTGGCGCCTGTTACCGCTATTGTTTTTGCTTTTGCCATGTCCTTTTTTAACCAAATATGGGGGCAAAAATAGTGTTTTTACCCCACTACAATGTGGCAAAAAAACTACTACCTGTTTAACGCGCCAAATAATATGCTTAGTATTTCATAGCTTACCGTCTTCACTATCTGCTGTACAATTTTATACTTATTGCAAAGCAACAGCCTTGATAGTTCTACTTGTCTCATGCTTTTTTCTGCAGCTCTAAACCTTATCGTGGTTTATAGTATAACGTATTGGGTTTTCTGATGTGTTGTTTTCACTAATTGTAATTGTTGGCCAACGGAGTACTTATCATTATTTAGTTGGCTAAATAAATATTTTATATATTCTTAAAACATTTTTAGAGAGCATCTGTTTAACAAAACGTACACAAACTTTAAACAAAAAATTATGGAACATTTAAAAATTGCAAGCGATAACTATGTCGCATTTACGTTCTTTATCGGAACAATGGCTATGATGGCAGCCTCAGTATTCTTCTTTTTTGAGTTAAACAACACTTCTCAAAAGTGGCGAACATCGGTGTTGGTATCAGGCCTTATTACATTTATTGCAGCGGTGCATTACTATTACATGAGGGGCTATAACTTGGAAACAGGCGAGTCTCCTACATTTTTCCGCTATGTTGACTGGATTTTAACTGTTCCGTTAATGTGTGTAGAGTTTTATTTAATTACCAAAAAGGCAGGTGCTAAAATTCAGTTGCTTTGGAAATTAATATTTGCCTCGTTAGTGATGCTGGTGACAGGTTACTTTGGAGAAACTATTGACAGAGGCAATAGTGTACTTTGGGGTGTAATTTCTGGTGCTGCTTATTTTTACATTGCTTACCTGATATGGTTTGGTGAAGTTGCCAAATTGGCTCAAACTGCAGGAACACAGGTAGCTAAAGCTACACGCATACTTGCGTGGTTTGTACTAGTTGGCTGGGCAATTTATCCTTTAGGTTATATTTTAGGAACTCCAGGTGGCTTGTTTGGTATGCAATTAGTTAGCGACCCTGCAGCTGCATCTCATGCAATGGATATTGTATATAACATTGCCGACGCTATCAATAAAATTGGTTTTGGACTGGTAATTTATGCCTTGAGCAGAAGCTCTGAAGATTAATATTACTAAGAACAAGAAAAAAACGGGGTGGTATATTTAATAATATGTCACCCTTTTTTATTGCTTTAACCTAAAAGGCATTCCATGAAAATATCAGCAAAAAATCCAGCCTTGCCATTTGATTTTATTTTTATAGGATTAGGTGCTGCAAATTGCTTGTTGCTTTTAAGGCTGCATGATAATGGCTTGCTTACAGGTAAAACCATTGCTATTGTTGAACCGGATAGTAAATCAGCTAATGATAGGACTTTTTGTTTTTGGGCTACAGAAGATGATGTAACAAACTTACATGTAAAACCTTTGGTTAGCAACAGTTGGGACTTTGTAGAAATTGGTGGTATTGCCAAGCAACAAATTAATCCACTGCGCTATTTTCATGTAAAAGGTATCGATATTTATAACCAAACAAAAAGTATTCTTAGTGTTAATAATGTTACATTTTTTAACACTCTTTTTAAAGAAAACCCGGAAGTAAAATCAACGTATTATGAAGTTAGACTGGCTAACGAAACACTTTATGGTTATAAAGTATTTGATAGTCGCCCGCCAATTTTTTTGCCCCCGAAAAAAAACCAAAGCCATTTATACCAATCTTTTTATGGCTTAAAAATAAAACTCGCTACAAAAACATTTGATACTTCAGTAATGGTAATGATGGATTTTAACGTCCCTCAAAACAATTTCACACAGTTTGTTTATGTGTTGCCTTTTTCTGAAGATACGGCATTAATAGAGTTAACACGCTTTGGTACTGAAAAATTGACACAACAGGAAGCTACGCCAATTCTTAATGAATACATAGATAGACTGGGAGTTTCTTTTGATATTTTAGAGGAAGAAAGAGGGGTAATACCTATGTCATCATCCGCTTTAAAAAGTGAAGATTTTGGCACAAATTGGATAAACATGGGGGCTAGGGCAAATATGATTAAATGCTCTACAGGATATGCTTTTCATGCAATGGCAGAAGATGCCATAACGCAAATGGAAGCCATTAAAAATAATGTGTTTCCAAAAAGAAAAATGAAAGGGCAAAGGTTTGCTTTTTACGACCGGTTGCTATTAAAAATATTAGATGAAAGTCCTGAGTACGGCAAAGTAATTTTTGAAACACTATTTAAAAAAGTACCTATTGTAAAAGTGTTACGTTTTTTAGGAGAGAAAACAAGCCTATCAGAAGAAATTATAATTTTTTCAAAATTGCCCAAGCGTATATTTATTACAAGCGCTGCAAAAGATATTTTGCAACAGTTTTATACTTTACCTGTGTTAGCGTTGCCTTTTCTGTTCACTATTATTACCCTCTTTCTAACGCTTGTCAATCTTCAATATATTTCTTGGGGCATTTTAGGCTTGGGGTTTTTATCGGTTGGCCTGTCTCATGGCGCATTAGACCACCTAACAGCAAAACCAATCATCAATAAAAAACAACTACTAGGTTTTATTATACGGTATTTGTTTAAGGCCATTGTTTTAGGCCTGGTTTGGTTATTTTACCCTGACTTGGCGCTACTTCTATTTATAGCTTACTCTGCCTGGCATTTTGGCCAAGCCGATTTTAAAGAATGGCAATTAAAACAAGGGTGGCAATCTTTATGCTGGGGCACTATTGCTTTAATGATTATTTTATTCTCTCATTTTGAAGAATTAAATTTAATTCTTTTACAAATACCCAATTTAGAATTTGTAAACACGTTAAAGAATCTTTCTGATAATATAATATGGGCTTTGAATATCCTTTTTATTGTAGGAGGAATTTTATTAGCTGTAATAAATAAATCAAAGCACATACTTTTTACTTTAACATATTTATTGCTCTGTAGTATGTTGCCTTTACTTCTTTCATTTGGTATCTATTTTGTTGGCCAACACAGTTTACATGGTTGGCGTCATCTTTCTTTAGGTTTGAATGAATCTTCATCACGATTATGGCTAAAGTCTCTCCCTTTTAGTATTGGGGGCGCATTGGTTATTTTATATTTTTTGCTTCTCTCAAGCTCAAATTATGTAGGTATTTTTTTTATCATTTTATCTTGTTTAAGCATACCCCATGTCTTTAGTATGCATCATTTTTATTCTAAGTTAAAACTATAATTGGCCAAGATAATTTTATATAACCGTTTTGTGGTTAAAGCATTGCCTTAATACACCCCGTGTATTTGTATTAAAAATGTTGGACTAAAAATGTGTATATTGCTTGTAACAATGGTAGTTTTAGCCATAGAGCTGTATATGTCTTTTTATTCTTTTACTTTTATTAGTAAACAGCCCCGATTTTTTAATTTTAAAAGAGTAGAATTGGCGGTGAATTCGGTAGACATTTTAAAACGAGTACTTTATCTTACAGCCACATGGGTTTTGACATAATTCAATGTAAGATTACCAAAAAACCGATAAATGAGGTTTTACCCACAATAAAACTTTATTTCCAACGTTAGCAGGCATTACAGCGCGCCCGCTTGACAAAGGGGGTATGGATGTTGTATATTCGCACTCTTTTAATTTTTACTTATACTCAGATACTTAATGAAATTATCACAATTTAAGTTTCGCGTTCCGCCCGAGTTAGTTGCTGAGCGTCCGGCAAAAAACCGTGAAGATGCCCGTTTGATGGTTATTGACCGTAAAACAAAAAAAATAGAACACAAAAAATTTAGCGACGTTTTAGATTATTTTGAAGACGGCGACTGCATGATTGTTAACAACACCCGTGTGTTCCCCGCCCGCCTGTATGGCAATAAAGAAAAAACCGGTGCCCAGATAGAGGTTTTCCTTTTACGCGAACTTAACCGCGAAAGCCGCCTTTGGGATGTTTTGGTTGACCCTGCCCGTAAAATACGTATTGGCAACAAGCTGTATTTTGGCGATAACGACGAGTTGGTGGCCGAGGTAATTGACAACACCACATCGCGCGGTCGTACCCTTCGTTTTTTGTTTGATGGCAGCTACGAAGAGTTTAAGCAAACCGTATACGAACTGGGCGAAACCCCAATACCTAAATTTATAAAGCGCACCCCCGATGCTGCCGATGCCGAGCGTTACCAAACGGTATTTGCCAAGCACGAAGGTGCCGTTGCCGCCCCAACAGCGGGCATGCACTTTAGCAAAACGCTAATGAAGCGTTTAGAGATTAAAGGCGTAAACTTTGCCGAGATTACTTTGCACGTGGGCTTAGGTACCTTCCGCACGGTAGAGGTGGAAGACCTTACCAAACATAAGGTAGACTCTGAAGAGATGGAGATTGACGAAACGGCTGTTAAAATAGTTAACAAAGCCCGCGACGAGCGTAAGCGTGTCTGTGCTGTAGGTACTACTACCATGCGTGCCATAGAAACATCGGTAACTACCAATGGCCACCTAAAACCGTACAAAGGCTGGACAAATAAATTTATTCTTCCGCCGCACGATTTTCAGGTTGCCAACTGTATGATAACCAACTTCCACATGCCACAAACGGTATTGGTAATGATGGTTTCTGCCTTTGCAGGCCACGACTTTTTAATGGAAGCCTACAAGCAAGCTGTAAAAGAGAAGTACCGCTTTTTTACCTATGGCGATGCGATGTTGATTTTGTAATTACAACCCCGTTGTTAAAATATAAACCCCTGACGAAGAAACGGCAGGGGTTTTTTAATTAATTTGGCGGATATGAACCACGTTGTTATAGTTGCTGGAGGTATGGGTACGCGTATGAAGAGCGATACCCCTAAACAGTTTATGCAACTGGCAGGCAAGCCTGTGGCATTTTATTCAATAGAGCGTTTTTACGCCTTTGATAACACCATCAACATAATACTTGTGTTGCCAGAGAAGCATGTAAGCGAGTGGAAAGAGCTTTGCGCACAGCACAACTTTACGATACCGCATACCATTGCCCTGGGCGGGCCTACGCGTTTCCACTCGGTAAAAAGCGGGCTGCATTCTATTGCTGGCACAGAGGGCATTGTGGGCATACACGATGGCGCCAGGCCATTAATCAACCCTGTATTGATAAAAGAAGCGTATGCCGTTGCTGAGAAGCATGGCAATGCCGTACCGGCTGTAGCCCCTGCTGAAACGGTACGCGAGTTGCATGGTGCCCAAAGCAAACAGCTAAACCGCGACCACCTGCGGCTGATACAAACCCCCCAGTGCTTTAAGCTTAGCACCTTAAAACGCGCCTACGATGCCCCGTATAACGAAGTGTTTACTGATGACGCATCGGTAGCGGAAGATATGGGCGAGCGCATTCATTTAATTGAGGGCGACAGGGCCAACCTGAAAATTACTACACCTGCTGATTTAACCATTGCCGAAGCCTTGTTAAACGCATAGTACTTACTTATAATAAACCCAAAAGGCGGCCATTGCTGACCGCCCGCTGGGCATTGTTGCCTATATATTGATTACTCGCTTTCTGTGGTTAGAATAAGAGTGATACACCCATAGTTAAGGGGTACAATTCAGGGCCCTGGTCTTTTAAAAACATTGAGTTTAACGCATAGTTGGCATACACACCAATCTTTTTATAACCCATGCGTGCCATGGCAGTAAAACGGAAGGGGCTGGTGTTAAAGCTATCGAAAGTTTTTGGCTTGTTTTTGTCGCCATCTTCGTAATACACCATTTTTTGGTGAGTACGGTATTTAAAGCCCACCATAGCCCCCAAACTTAGGTGGAAAGCGTTTTTGCCTTTTTTGTCGTTAGCAGCCACGGTAAACAACAGGGGTACATTTAGGTAAGCCAGCGCTAGTTTGTTTTTGGTGTAGTTGCGGGTAGTGTCGTAAGTTACAGCCAGCGGGTTCGATTTTGGGTCCAGCTTAACGCTGGTATCATCAAAACGGAAGTTGTTAAACTCTAAGCCAAAACCAGTAGACATGTAGAAGTTGTTCTTTACAATGGGTAGCTTATACTCATAAAGGTTTAAGCCTATAGATACTGACTTGGCGTAATTAAGGCTGTAAGGTGCATCGGCTCCGGTTAACGAGAAGTTACGTTCTGAATTTAACAGGGTGTTTATACCAATTTCTATACCTGCCCAGGCGTTGGCTGGTTTCTTTTTGCGTTTAGATGGGGTAAATTCACCATTTGGCATACTGTCTAACTCAACAACAATGGTAGTATCAGACAATACGGTAACGGTTTTATTGTCGCCTTTTTTCTCTTCTATAATGGTAATGCGGGTATTGCCTAAGTTAATGTTGGTAGTGTCTTTATTACCTTTAGGTAAAGTATCGTTTTGTGCTTTAGCGCTAATCCCTGCTAAACTTAAAAAGGCGGCTAAAAATATTGCTGAAGCTTTCATAATAAAACTGTATTAGGTGTTGCGTTTTCTTTTTAACTGTGTTGTTTGATAGTAAGATGGTTTGGGGTATTAAAAAGTTACAGCAACGTGTAAATTTTTTTAATTTTTTTCTACTCGCCGCGTTTGGGGCGGGTTGTAACAATGGTATAACGGCCAATGCTAAGCGATGAAACTTCGTTATCATTCTTCTCTACACGGCGGAAGTTGGGTTTAAAACCGGTAATTTTTTCGAAGCCTTTGCTGCCTAAAAAAGCAAGGTCGCTAAGTTCTGGGCCGCGTTTGGTAATAGTATCAAGCCTGTGGGCCAGTTCCTCATCTTTTACGCCCTCACCAATGTTTTTGCGCAGGCCGGCCATAAGGGTATTAAGCAGGGTTGGTTTCTTTCCCTGTACATCAATGTACGGTACTGCCATGTATAACGCTACGGGCTGGTCGGTATCTAATGCGGTTGGCTCAAACGGCACCTGCGCCTGTGCATGACTTATATACAACGGCTCGCTCTTGGCGTAATCAGGGGTATTATTATCAGAGATAATGGTATTGTTTTTAAATGGTGTAATGGTTTTTCTCGGGGCTTGTACCTGTGCAAAAGTATCCAACTGTTCTATATCGCCTTTTACCTTCGGATTTATTGTGATAGTAGGCGTAGTTTTACCATTAATTAGCGCGTTGGCAAATTCAGCAGGCTGTTTGCCGCTGTTTTGCTGGTATAACCAAAAGCCACCCACCAGCAACGCCACTGCGGCAGCGGCACTCAGGCTTACATACCACAATGGGCGCACAACCGCGCCCTGCTTTAATTTTTCTTTTCCGGCAAATACAATAGACGTATCAGCAACTAAAACTGTTTGCGCAAAAGCGGCTAGCTCTTTAGTATACTTTTTGTTTGATGCTACAATGGCATCAAGCTCTTGCTGTTCAGCGGCGGTAAGGCCTTCTTCCAGCTGTTTAACGGCTAAAACATCAAAGCGCGAGGCTTCGGTTTTTTTTAAATTTTCTTTATGGGGAAATGATATTCCTTCATCATCAAGGGTGGCAAACTCAAGCCCGTCAAGGTCCATGTCCAGTTCGGGGTGTGTAGCCATAAACAGCATCAACTCCTCACGGTCGGCAGCGCTAATGGTACCCTCTACCATGTCTAGCAGAAAAGCCTCGTAATTATCGTGGTTAATGCGGTTCATTATAATACGTTATCTATACTAACTAAATACTCTTTTAAAAAAACGCGTGCCCTGAAGATGTATACCTTCACCTGGCTTTCGCTAAGGCCGGTAATCTCTCCAATGGCAGCATAATCATACCCTTCATAATCGCGCAGCATAAGTACGCTGCGTTGCATATCGGGCAGGCGTTGCAGGGCATCACTCAAGGCTTCGTTAGCGCCCGTATATTGCCCGCTATGGGTTTGGGTGCTTAGGTCGGCCTCGTCTAAATTGGTGCTGCGGTTGCGGCGTATCTTCTCCAGCATGGTATGGTAGGCCGTAGTAAACATATACGACTTTGCCTTTTCATACTGAATGTTATCAACTTTAACCCAAACTTTTTCAAAAGTGTCTTGTACAACGTCGTGTGCATCGTCTTCATCGCGCATATTTTTAAGCACGAAACGATATAAGCCATCGGCATACATATCTACACATTTATTGTATTCAGCGCGGGTCAATGTTAGGGCATTTTGAACATAAGATGGTTTTGCCCACCCAAAAGTTACAGCATAATAGTAAAACAACCATTTAAATATGTAATTGGCTGATTATCAAAACTAATTTTTAACCTTTCGTTTTTAGTTTTTCTCTAAAGAAAGCACCTCTTCCAACATAACACGGTCGTTGTTTAAGCGGGGTACTTTGTGCTGCCCACCCAGTTTGCCTTTAAACTTAAGCCAGTTGTAGAACGTTCCCTCGGGCATTACGCGGACAATAGGGTCTTTCAGGGCCATATCTTTATAGCGCTTAGCCTCGTAGTCAGAGTTTACAGACTTTAAAGCGTTATCTAAACACTCACCAAAATATTCGGGATTTTCCGGGTGCTTTTCAAACTCAATCAACCACTCGTGCGCACCACTTCCATGGTCGCCCATAAACACGGGGGCGGCAGTATATTCACGAATAATAGCCCCTGTTTTTTGGCAGGCAACCGCCAGGGCTTTGTCGGCATTATCCACCATCAGCTCTTCGCCAAAGGCATTGATAAAGCTTTTGGTGCGGCCCGTTATTTTTATCCGGTAAGGGCTAAGCGATGTAAACATAATGGTATCGCCAATTTTGTAGCGCCACAAACCCGCGTTGGTGGTAATAATAAGGGCATAGTTGGTATTCAGTTTCACCTCGTGCAGTTGCAGGGTTTTAGGATTATCGCTGGTCAGCTCTTCCATAGGCATAAACTCATAGTACACGCCATAGTCCAGCATCAGCAGCAAATCGCCGTTTTTTGTAGTATCCTGTATGCCAAAAAACCCTTCCGATGCATTGTAGGTTTCCAGGTAGTTCATCCCCTCAGGAATTAGCTTTTTAAACTGCTCGCGGTAGGGGTTAAAGTTTATACCCCCGTGAAAGAATACTTCTAGGTTGGGCCAAACTTCATTTATATTGCTTTTGCCGCTTTTTTCCAGCACATATTTCAGCAATACCAGCGTCCACGATGGTACACCGGCAATGTTGGTTACATCCTCGTTTATAGTAGCGTTAGATATGGCGTCAATCTTGCTCTCCCACTCATCCATAAGGGCTATTGAAAGGTCGGGCGTGCGGATGATGTGCACCCAAAATGGCAGGTTCTCCATAAGGATAGCCGATAAATCGCCGTAGTAGCTAGAGTTTTCAAACTCGCCCATCTGGTGTGTACCGCCAAGAGTAAGGCCTTTTCCACTAAATATATTGGTTTCGGGGTAGTTGTTGCAATAGATGGAAAGCATGTCTTTGCCGCCTTTAAAATGGCATTCGGCAAGGCTTTCGGCACTTACGGGTATAAACTTGCTTTTATCGCCGGTGGTGCCGCTGCTTTTGGCAAACCACTTAATATCGGTAGGCCAAAAAACATTTTGCTCGCCCAGGCGCACACGCTCTATATCATCGCGTATATCATCGTAATTGCTAACGGGTACACGGTTTTTAAAATCGTCGACAGATACAATACTTTTATAATCGTAACGCTGGCCCCAATTGGTATCGCGCCCCGCCTCCATCAGTTTTTTAAACCAATCGGCCTGCACATCGTGCGGGTATTTCATAAACAGCTCCATCTGGTGGATGCGCTGTTTCATTATCCAAGCTACTACAGAGTTTAATAAGCCCATGCGGCAAATATAGTTTTATAGGGGATAGGGGGTAGCGCATAGGGGATAGAAATTATCTCTGAATGAATACTTCGCCCAATACTTTAAGAGTTAATATTGCGGGTTTCTTACTTACATAAATAGCGTATAACAATAATTTGTTGGGTGTTGACGTTTAATATTTTTGTATATTTGAAATTAGATTTTGTAGCATGAAAAAGTTTTTGCCATTAGTAGCTGCCGTTTTGCTTTTTGCAGCCTGCGATAAAATAGAAGGCCCATACTCTGAAAAGCCCACGGGCAACGGTAACGATACAGGTGCTGTGCGCCGTATTTTGATAGAAGATTTTACCGGTCAAAAGTGTGGCAACTGTCCACGCGCTGCCGAAACTATAGAAAGCCTTCACAATATTTATGGTGCGCAGATTGTTAGCTATGGCGTGCATGCAGGCTTTTTTGCCGAGCCTAATGTAGCAGGCAGCAAATTTTTGACTGATTATCGCACCCCCGTTGGCGATGAGCTGGACCAGTTTTTTGGTAACAGCGCGGCAGGCCTGCCTAATGGCATGGTAAACCGTGTGCAAAATGGTGGCAACTATATACAAAGCTATAGCAATTGGGGCACTGTGTTAGGTCAGCTAATAAACGCGGCACCAGATGCTAAAATAAAAATTACCAATAGCTACAATGCTGCTACCCGCCAGGTAAACACTACGGTAAACACCACCATTCTTAACGATTTATCAGGCAACTACAAGCTATGTGTTTATGTTACTGAAGACAGCATTGTAAGCTGGCAAAAAGACTACCAGCTTAGCCCACAGGATATTGAATTTTATACTCACCGCCATTTGCTGCGCGGGTCTATGAATACCACCTGGGGTACAGCAGTTGGCAGCGGCAGCCTTGTTGCCGGCGATGCCTTTGCTGGCAACTTTAGCATGACACTTGATGCCGGCTGGAATGATGCCCATTGCAGTGTGGTGGCTTACCTGTACAATACAGCTACTAAAGAAGTGGTGCAGGTAGAAGAAAAAAAGATTACACAATAAGCAAATGAGGTTTTTTTTAGTTGTCTGCTGTTTGTTGCTAAGTCTTTTGCTTAGTGGCCAAAGCCGCTTTGGCGGCGGTGCGTCTTTAGGTTTTACCACCAGCCAGATAACCGGAGACAACCTTACGGGCTTTAACCGTCCGGGTGTTATGGCAGGCGTTTTTGGCACCTATGCCTTTAACCAGAAAAACTGGTTTGTGGGCGAACTTAATTTTATTCAAAAAGGCAGCTACCAAGGGCCGCGTAAAGATGGTTTTACCAAATACAGCCTTTGCCTAAACTATGTTGAGTTGCCATTGCTGTATAGGTTTATGCCACTGGGCAACCACTTTTTGTTTGAGGTAGGTCCCACTTTAGGATATTTGGTAAACTATACCGAACGCAGCGAACTGGGCGATATAAACCAGGTGGTAAAATTTAGAAAGTATGAACTGGGCATATTGGGCGGCATAAACTATAAAATTGGTAACGGCTGGTTGGTCAACTTTAGGGCACAACAATCGGTACTGGCGGTAAGGCCGCACCAGGGCGATGCCACATTCAGGCTAAACGCAGGGCAGTATAATATTTTGCTAAGCCTAAACCTGCGTTACGATTTTGGCCTGCGCACCAAAACAGAATAGGCAGTTGCCTGTTTGTATATCAACATGAAGAAACGTATTGCTATAGCCGTAACAGGAGCCAGTGGTTCTATTTACGCCAAAGTGTTGTTTGATAAGCTGATAAAACTGGGAGACCAGGTTGATGAGGTAGGTGTGGTAATGAGCAAAAACGCCAAAGATGTATGGCAGTATGAGCTTGGCAATACCGACTATGATAAAACCCCATTTAAGTTTTTTGAAAAGACCGATTTTTTTGCCCCATTTGCGTCGGGCTCATCAAGCTATAGTGCATTAATTATTTGCCCATGCTCTATGGGCACATTGGGAAGGATAGCCGCAGGGGTGTCTGACGATTTGGTTACCCGCGCTGCCGATGTAATGCTGAAAGAACGCCGCCGCCTGCTTATGGTAATACGCGATACGCCGTACAACCTTATCCACATAAACAATATGAAAACGCTAACCGAAGCAGGAGGTATTATTTGCCCTGCATCGCCATCGTTTTACAGCAGGCCACAAAGCTTTGAAGAGCTGGCCAGCACCGTGGTAGACCGTGTTATAGACCTTGCCGGGTTGAAGCAGGATACCTACAGGTGGAGCGAGTAGGCCCCCATTCTATAATTTTCTTCTATATTTGGGTTAATGAAAACCTATACACCCATAGTTTTAGCGCTGGTGTTTGCCACAACAGTTTTAACTTTTAGCGCCTGCCATAACAAGAATAAAGATGTTATAGTTAAGAAAAACTATACTGAATTTAAGGTAGAACGTGGTGTGCTGGTAGATAACTCTACTTTAGACGGTTGTAAGTGGATGATAAAGCTTGATAACGGCGCCATGCTTAACCCTACCAATTTGGATGCTATGGCCGGAGATAAACTAGTTGATGGCCGCAGGGTTGCTATACAATATGATGTGATGGATGGCGTTATGACAACTTGCATGAGTGGCAAGGTAGTTAACTTAACTTTTTTGAAAATAGACTAAAACCATGGCCGAAGATAAATTTAAAACATCGTTAGAAGAGGGTAACCACCATATGCTAAACCAACTGGCAGGGCAATGGGCAGGCAATACCAAAGTATGGTTTGAACCTGGTAAAATAGGCGATGAAAGCACCTACGAAGGTTCTATAAAACCCATTTTAGGCGGTCGCTTTGTGTTGCTGGAATACACAGGCAGCTTTATGGGCAAGCCTACAGAAGGTATGATGTGGATTGGCTTTAACATTGCCGAACAAAAATATCAAAGTGCATGGATTGATACTGGCCATATGGGTACGGGCATTATGCTGTCTGAAGGCGATAACGGCCCTGCCTTTAATGTGTTGGGCAGCTATGGCTACCTGGGCATGGAGCACCGTTGGGGCTGGCGCACAACCATAGAGCTTAAAGATGCCAATACGCTGGTAATAACCGCATATAACATAGAACACGGTCAAACTGAACAGCTTGCGCTTGAAACTGTTTATACCCGCAGGTAGTTTTAAAACCACGTATGTTGATATACGGGCAACATAACGTATTAAATAAGGCAAGGTAATTGTACTTTTACGCTAATTAAACACCAACAGGCACTATACGTTGAAAAAGCTATCGCTGGGAAATAAAATAATGCTCTTTCTCAACATAGCAGCGGCTATAGCGCTATTACTATCTTATTTAGCAGCCCGCTACAGCCCCGCCGACTATTGGCTTTTGGCATTTTTTGGCCTGGGCTACCCCGTTATTTTACTGGTAAACATATTATTTGTGCTGTATTGGTCGGTATTTCTGCGTGCGCAGGTGCTTATATCGCTTATTACTATATTGATAGGGTTTAGAACCTTTGATAATTTTTACCACGTACAAATTTTTAGTAATAAAAAAACCCAGGCCGAACTGGCCGAGCAGCCCGATTCGGTATACAAAATAATGTCGTACAACGTGCGGTTGTTCGATTTGTATAACTGGACCAAAAATACCAAAACCCGCGACCAGATATTTAAGTTGCTGGCAGAAGAATCGCCGGATATTGTGTGTTTTCAAGAGTTTTATTACGAGGATGGGGGCACGTTTAACTCGCTTGATACCATGCAGGGCTTTATGAAAGCCAAAAACCTGCATGTAGAAATTACCAATACGGTGCAAAAAACCAACCACTTTGGGCTGGCTACGTTTACCCGCTTCCCCATACTTAACCAAGGCAAAATAACGTTTGATAAAACATCGAATCGGTGTATTTATACTGATATGTTGATAGGGGGCGATACGGTAAGGGTGTACAATATGCACCTGCAATCTATCCGCTTTGGTAAGGAGGATTACAAGTTTATAGAAGACCTGTCGAACGATAAGCAGGTGGATGAGCTAGAGGGCGCCAAAAACCTTTTATCGCGCATGAAGAGGGCTTTTATACGCCGGGCGTGGCAGGCCGAGGTTATATCATCGCACATACGGAACTGCCCTTATAAAGTAATGGTGTGTGGCGATTTTAACGACCCTCCTACATCATACACCTATACCACCATTACACATGGCCTTTATGATGCGTTTAAAATTAGCGGCTCGGGTCTTGGGCGTACGTTTATAGACAGGTTTCCATCATTCCGCATAGATTATATTTTGCATAGCAAAGACATTAAGAGCGCCGACTTTGAAACCATTGCCCGCGAGCTTAGCGACCATTACCCTATTACGTGTTCGTTTAAGGTGCGGTAGATAATGAACAGATAAAAAATGGACGCAGCAAACAGGATTGTTCATTTTTTATCTTTTTAGTTTTTTAATTAAACCAAATGGGCAGGTGGTTGTTTATTTGCCCAAACTTATAAAGCACAAATACTATGTCTAAACTTAAGGTAGGCGACAAAGCCCCTGAGATTAATGCGAACGACCATAACGGCAAACCTTACTCGCTAAAAAATGCAAAGGGCAAAAAAGTGATATTATACTTTTACCCAAAAGATGATACCCCTGGCTGCACTGCAGAAGCTTGCAACTTTAGGGATAACTACGCTGCCCTGCAAAAGAAAGGTTTTGAAGTGGTTGGCGTAAGTGTGGATGATGAAAAGAAACACAACAAGTTTATTGATAAATACGAATTGCCTTTTACCCTTATTGCCGATACCGACAAAAAGGTGGTACAAGACTATGGCGTATGGGGCCTTAAAAAGTTTATGGGCCGAGAGTATATGGGCACCAGCCGTGTAACCTTTATTATAGGCGAAGACGGTAAAATAGAACACATAATTGATAAGGTAGAAACCAAAAACAGCACCCAGCAGGTGTTAGATTTGGTTGGCTAGTTTACCCACACCATTACTTAGCTGGCAATCGTAAAACGATGCCTGCAAACCGGTAGCCGCATTGTATTTTGCGGCTACTGTTGTTTTAAACAGTTCCATTTTAGGGGCATCAACCAGCGCTATTGCACAGCCGCCAAAGCCACCGCCCATCATACGGGCGGCAAGGCAGCCATCGGTTTGCATGGCGGCATTGTACAGGCTGTCCAGCTCTATGCCCGTAACTTCATAATCGGTACGGAGCGATTGGTGCGAGCCCATTAGCTGCAAGGCGAATATGCTAAGGTTGTTGGTTTGCATGGCATTGCAGGCCATAAGCACCCTGTTTTGTTCGGTAATGCAATGGGCGGCACGTTGTTTTAATATGCCGCTTAGTTCGGCTTGGGCTACATGCAAAGGCACTGCGCAAAGGTTGGCATAGTTATGCTCTTTGTTGATGATGGCCAGTGCCTCTTCGCACTCGGCTTTGCGTTGGTTATATGCCGAATGGATAAGTGAGCGCGGCTTGTTGGTGCTCATTATAACCAGTGTATAGTTGCCAAAATCAACGGGAATGTATTCATACTCCAGGGTTTCGCAATTTAGCTTAATGGCATGTCCTGCTTTGCCCATAGCCACGGCAAACTGGTCCATAATGCCGCAGTTCATCCCCACAAAATTGTTCTCTACCTGCTGGGCAAAAACGGCAATTTCCTCTTTAGTAAAGGTTGATATTCCAACTTCGGATAATAAGGCAAACAGCGTAAGCACCTCTACCGATGCGGACGATGAAAGGCCTGTGCCTATGGGCAAATTACTATCAAACAATAAATTATACCCACCCAATTGAATGCCTTTTTGGCGAAGAAAATCAACACAGCCAATAACGTAGTTTGCCCAGGTATTCCCGGGGGTGTAAGTTTGCTCTTCGGCAGGGTTTATGGTAAAGGCCCCATCAAAGTTTTGCGACTGGATATTGATCAAGCTATCGGCTCGTTTGCTAATGTAAAGGGTGGTGCCTAAGCTAATGGCGGCTGGCAATACAAAGCCCCCGTTGTAGTCAATATGTTCGCCAATAAGGTTTATGCGGCCGGGGCAAAAATAGGTGTTGAAGGGCAGGCCTTTTTCTTCAAAACCTTTAACCAGACTATAAGACATTTTTAACTTCTTCTATTTTTTCGCGCAGCAAAGCGGCTGATTTTTCTAATGAATTGGGGTTTGTGGCAACGCCTACACCCATTTCTGACGAGGCATACCATTTAATTTTATCCTTATCGCGCAGGGGCGGGTAAAACTCTATATGAAAGCGGTAAAATTCGCGCGCAAACTCATCGCCACCTTTGTTTACCGGTGCCTGGTGGGTAACCATCATATAGGGGAATGGCCTGTCGTACACCTTGTCAAAAGCAGCGGTAATAAGCTTAAGCACTTCGGCCAGGCAGGCAACATGTTTAGGCGTAAAACCACTAAGGTTTACGGTTTGGTCTTTGGCTACTACAAATACCCCAAACGGATAATCAGTAAAGTAGGGCAGGTAAGCAATAAACAAATCATTTTCAAACAAAATGCGGCGGCCATCTTCGCGCTCTACCTTGGTAATAACATCAAAAAGGTTGTACCCCTCGGTATGGAAATACTCTATGCAGTTTGATATTTCGAGCTCTATTTTTGGCGGCACCCAAGAGAAGGCATAGAGTTGGCCGTGGGGGTGGCTCATGGTAACACCTACCTCTTCGCCACGGTTTTCAAACGGAAAAACGTATTCTATTTTAGGGTCGGCGCTAAGGGCGTTGTTACGTTCTATCCACACATCAATAATTTGGGCAATATGCGCTATGGTAAAGCTGCCAAAGGTGGCGTTGTGGCTAGGAGAGTAAAGTATTACCTCGGCCTTGCCATAGGCTTCTTTCTGTTTATATAGGGGGTGTATGTAATACTCATCAACCGGCAAAGGATTTTCTTTAAGTACAGGAAAATCGTTGTCGTATACCAGAATGTTATAATTGTTGGGAACCTGCGCGCTACCGGGGCAAAAAGGGCACACACCTTTTGCCAGCGTAGGGCGGTTTTGCCTTGCTGCCGAGTGTATTACCCAGGTGTTTAGCAGTGGGTTATAGCGTAGTTCTGACATGGTTACAAATATAGTGGATAGCAGGTATTGAAAAAGTAATTATAAAGCTAATTACGCGGCTACGGAGTCGCCAAAAATTTCGGCAAGCCTGGCCAAAGTCATGGGCTTTGCCATATAGTTTTTTACCAGGCCTGTTGCCATGGCGCGCTTAACGTCACGGTCGTCGGGCGATGAACTAACCATATATATAATTACTTCTGCAGAAAGTGTGGGTTGTAGCTTTTCAAACTCATGTAAAAAATCCCACCCATCCATAACAGGCATATTAATATCCAGTAAAACAATTTGGGGCATGCCAAGGCCCGATACATTGGCATCTTTTAAGGCCTGTAGTGCATCAGCACCATTTGAGAACGAAATAACCTGATTGCAAAAACTGCGTAGGGCAATCAGCTTTTTAATGCTGTATACATATATTGAATCATCATCAATAATGTAAGCCGTAGAGGCTATATCCATCACAAAAAACAGCTAAAAAATAATTTTAAAAGTGGTACCCACGTTGGGTTCGCTTGATACTTTTATTTCTCCCCCCAGCGCCTCTACTTGATTTTTGGTAATAAACAAGCCAACCCCACGAGCATCGGGGTTGCCATGAAAGGTGTTGTACATACCAAACAACCTTTGGCCATATTTCTCCAGGTCTATACCGCGGCCATTATCTTTAATGATAAGTGTTGGCCGTCCATCTTCTATATTGGTAATAATGTGAATAAACGGAGGCCTTTCGGGATGGCGGTACTTTATGGCGTTTGTGGTAAAGTTGAGCAAAATACTCTCCAGGTAAGGAGGCACCGACTCTATTGATTTACAATTAGAAAAATCAGTAATAATAGTGGTTTGTGTGGTTTGTATATCGTTTTGCAAAACGGTTACTATTTTTGAATATACCTTGTCAAAATCTAACTTACTGCGGGTTAATTTTTGGCTGGTTTGTATTTGTACAATCTGGTTAAGGTTGGTAATGGTTTCGTACAGGGTATGGCCCAGCCTTTTAATGTAGCCTGTCATTTCAACCCGTTCTTCTTCTGTATCGGCATCTTCCAGTATTTCTGTAACCTTAATAAGGTTGCCGCTATGAGAGCGCAGGTTGTGGGTAACAATATGGGCAAAGTTTAGCAGGCGCTTGTTTTGCTCTTCAATAGTAGCATAGCTTTTGCGCAACTCTTCTTCTTTTTGCTTACGTTCTGTAATATCCTGTGTTACGCCCCTAACGCAAATAGTATTGCCATCTTTATCTAAAACAGGTTCGGCTCTTGCATATACCCATTTAACAGTACCATCGGCCAAAATAAGCCTGTGTTCCGTTTCACAAATTTTGCCATGGTAAAAACATTCTTCCAGCTTTGTAGTTATTTCGGCCCTTTCTTCTTCAGGAATCATTTCATGCCTTATTTTAGCCGTAGGCAGGTTACCTTTTTCAAAGCCAAATATCTCATAGCCAGCATCACTCATATAAGAGGCATCGCAACCAGGGGTAAACTCCCAGGCGGCAATTTTTGCGATTTTTCCAGATTCGTTCAACAAATACTCAGACCGCTCCAACTCTTTACGAAGGGTAATTTTAGAGTGCCTATCGATAATAACACCCGACATGTGGATGGCTTTGCCATTAATATCTCGCCTGGCAGAGCCAGAAGTTTCGAACCACTTATACTCCCCACCTTTGGTTTTAAGCCTTATTTCTAAAATGTAAGGGGTATTGTATTCAATATGGGCCTTAATGGCTTGTTGGATAGGCGCTCTGTCATCTGGGTGTACCAACCCATCTACAAAAGTCCCGAATGAAGGTTCAACCTCGTCGGGTTCGTAGCCCAACAACTCGTAATAGCTTGAAGACCACCAGGCTTTGCCTGTTTCAATATCCCAATCCCACACACCTGCAACAACCCCCTTGGTAATAAGTGCTAATACGTCTTCTTTGTCGTATTGGATTGTATTCATTTAGAGTAAATTATATCGATTATATAGCAATAACAAAAATATAAGAGTTTTCCGAAATAAAAAACCTTGTTGTTTTTAAAAAATCAGAAAACAAGGGTCTTGAATGGCGTATGCAAAATATTATCTATCATTGCAATAAACCCCAAAAAGATGCAATTAGGCTTTTTTGATTATGCCATTATAGTACTCTACTTTGTGTTTGTAATAGGTATAGGCTTTGTTATAAAACGCAAAATTAAAACCAGTGCCGATTTTTTATCGTCGGGCCGTAATATACCGTTGTGGATAACCAGCTTAGCATTTATATCGGCCAACCTGGGGGCACAAGAGGTGATAGGCATGGTGGCATCGGGCGCTAAGTATGGTATTATGACTGGCCATTTTTACTGGCTGGGCGCTATACCCGCCATGGTATTTTTAGGTGTATTTATGATGCCATTTTACTATGGTAGCCTGGCACGGTCGGTACCCGAGTATTTAAAGCTGCGCTTTGACGAAAAGACAAGGGGTTTTAACGCATTATCATTTGCATTGATGACCATATTTTCATCAGGTATATCGCTTTATGCATTGGCTATGCTGTTCCAGGCTATGTTGGGTTGGGAGTTCTCCTTCTCTATACTGATAGCCGCAGGTATAGTAATGGCCTACACCTTTACGGGTGGGCTTACCAGCGCGGTGTATAACGAGACGTTGCAGTTTTTTTTGATAGTATTGGGCATAGCGCCAGTGGTGTTTATCGGGCTGCACGAAGTTGGCGGCTGGCAGGGCCTTGTGGCCAACCTGCCCGACAGTATGACCCACACCTGGAAACATATAGCCAGCGAGAGCGATAACGCTATGGGTGTAAACTGGTGGCAAATGGCTATGGGGCTTGGTTTTGTGCTGTCATTCGGCTACTGGTGTACCGACTTTTTGGTGGTACAGCGCGCCATGATAGCCCGCAACATGAACGAGGCCCAACGTACGCCTATTATTGCCGCATTGCCCAAAATGCTAATGCCGTTGATAGTAATATTGCCCGGCATGATAGCCGTGGCGCTGTTTAACTCAGGCTACGATTTGCCATTGCCGCTAAAGCCCGACGGAAGCACCAACTACGACCGTATACTGCCCGATATGATAGCCCATTTTTACCCCAACGGTTTGTTAGGTTTGGGGTTGACGGCCCTGCTGGCATCATTCATGAGCGGGATGGCAGGTAATGTTACCGCCTTTAATTCGGTGTTTACATTTGATATTTATCAAGCCTACATAAAAAAAGGCGCCAGCGACGAGCACTACCTTAGGGTAGGTAAGCTTACTACTATTGTTGGTATTGTTTTATCAGTAGGAACAGCTTACCTGGCGCAGCAGTTTAACAACATTATGGACTTTTTGCAGCTGGTGTTTGGCTTTGTAAACGCGCCACTGTTTGCCACCTTCTTTTTAGGCATGTTTTGGAAACGCACCACAGCCAACGGTGCTTTTTGGGGTTTGATAGCCGGCACTGCGGCTGCTGCCCTAACCCACGGCATAACGCTAGCCGAAAATAAAGGGGCGTGGCTGGGCAATGTTCACGAGTTTAAATCGACTATGGGGCAGGCATTTATGATTGCCATTGCCGCCTTTACGGTATGTTTTGTGTTTACTGCAGTAATAAGCCTCTTTACCAAGCCACGGGCCGAAGAGGAACTGAAAGGGCTGGTGTACAGCCTGACGCCCAAACAACAGTTTGAGGGGGTAACATGGTTGAAAAACCCGTTGATATTAGGTGCTATCATATTGTTTTTAACGCTGCTTATCAATATATTTTTGTTTTAATGAACCGCTTTACAGACCTCCGTTTTGTTATAGGCCTATTTATAGGCATAGTAGGCTTGATATTACTTGCAGCCTCGTTTATAGCGGCACCCCGCAACGATTGGGATAACCAAATGAACCTTTATTCAGGAATTTTTATCTTAATTGTATCGCTTGGCATGCTTTTAGCTGCATTCCGCCAAAAACAGGTTGAATAATATCAACCTGAAACATTTATTTTTGCATCAAGTTATACAGGTATGAAAAAGCACGCCCATTATTTATTTAAATCGAGCATTGTTGCTATTGTGGTAGCTATAACTCTAATATCTTGCGAAACAGGCGACCCCGTGGGCCCTACAGACGCCCGCGATAATTACCTTGGCCAATGGTTTTGTACTGAAACTCCAGTAAACCCATCGGGCAGCAACGTTACGTTTAACGTTAATATTACCAAAGACGTAAACGATACCACAAAAATCAAAATAAGCAATTTTAGTAGTTTAACAGGGTTTACGGTAGCAACAGTAAATGGCAACTCTATGTCTATAGCATCGCAAAATGTTGATGGCAATACCGTATCGGGCAGCGGAAACTACAGCCCCGGTACTGATAAAATAAACCTGTCGTACGCTGTAAACAACGGGCTAACTAACCAAACGTATACAGCTGTTTACAGTAAATAATATTTTTTCAGTTCTTATTATGGCAAAACGTTTATTTGCAGCAATTCTATTTTCGCTGGTTCTTACTTCGGCCTTTGCCCAAACAAAGGGGCATAACCTTACTTTTAAAGTAAAAGGAATTAAAGACAACTATGTGCGCCTGGCTTTTTACCTGGGCGATAAGCAGTATGTTGAAGACAGCGCCAGGGCCGATGCCAACGGCGTGGTTAACTTTAAAGGCGATGCGGCATTAGAGCCCGGTATTTACATTTTGGCGTATACCAAAACCAACAAGTATTTTGAACTGTTGGTGAACGAAAACGAACAGGAGTTTACCCTGGAAACCGATACGGTAGAGCCTATTAAGCGTATGAAAGTAAAAAACAGCAACGACAACCGGCTGTTTTATGAATACCTGAACTTTGTGAACGGCAAGCAAGACCTTGTAAAGCCCTACCAAGATAAGTTTAAAACCTTTAAGGCAACCAATAAAGACTCTGCCGAGGTATACCGCAAAAAGCTGGCGCAAATAGATAAAGAAGTAAAAGAATATAAGATGCGCATAATGGCTACAGAGCCTAAAAGCTTTTTGGCAACAATCTTTAGCGCATCGTGGGAGCCAGAGATACCCGATAACCCCAACCCGAAAGATTCAACATTTGCTTACCGCTACTACAAAGGCCATTTTTGGGATAAATTCCCCTTTGCTGATAAGCGCGTGATACGCACACCGGTGCTGCAAAGCAAAATACGCCAGTACCTTGATAAGCTTACGCCCCAAACACCCGACTCTATTAACTTATCAGTTAGTTTAGTAGGCGATAAATCGGAGGCTAATAAAGATGTGTTTCATTTTGTGGTTAACTACATGACCAACTACTACGAAACATCAAAAACAATGGGCTTCGACGCGGTGTTTGTGCACCTGGCCAAGCGCTACTATTTAACCGGTAAGGCTGACTGGGTAGACTCTACCCAACGCGCTAATATTAAAGAGCGTGTAATAATATGGGAGCCGATACTTATTGGCAAACCGGCATTGGAACTAACCCTGCCCGATACAACAGGCAAAGAGATTAAGCTATCTACCGTTAAGGGCGATTTTACCATCCTGTTCTTTTGGGACCCTACCTGCGGGCATTGTAAAAAAGAGGCCCCTAAACTGGTTGACCTATACAAACGTGCAAAATCGCTGGGTGTTGAGGTGTATGGTATAGCATCGGGCGGAACGATGGAAGATTGGAAAAAGGAGATACGCACCTTTGGCATGAACTGGATAAACGTATACGATGATTTGGGCTACCGTAAGTATTATGATGTGCAAACCACACCTATGATTTACCTGCTGGATAAAGGTAAAATTATCCGCGCCAAAAAGCTGGATAGCCCGCAGTTGAACGACTTTTTAGTGAAGCAATATAAGCTTAAGATACCCCCATCTACCCTGCCAAAAACCAAGGATGATGATGAGCATGAGGGGCACTAGGGAGTGAATAAGTGGCGTGTGGCGAAGTTAATGGCCTAAGATTGTTTAGAGATATAGTACAAAAATTAGCTAATTGGTAAATTCTGGTTAGCTATTTTTTTTTGGAATAAACTACCGGCCGATTTTAGAAAAGCCTTGCTGGCGCTCTATATAGTTGGGGTTGTTTACTATAACGGCGAAGAATTTATCAAATTCAACCTCGCTTAAGCGGCGGGCGGTAGCATGTTGTACCATGTAAAACACCTGGCCATTGCGTATTTTTTTGCGGAAATAATAGGTGCGGCCCGTGCTGAAATCTTTATAATCCTTCATGCAGCAAGCCTTAGGCAGGTGTGGAAAGGCCAGGCATAGCAATCCACCAATAAGAGGTGTTAACGCTATGCAAAGCAGCAGCGCAATAGGAAAACCTATTTTACGTTCGTACCCTACCGCCACAGCGGTAATGATAGAAACCATAAGGTATATGGGGATAAGGAATTCCATTGGCTAAATATATAAACGCACGAGCCAATAAAAAAGTTTAATTTTAAAAATGAACTTAGCCGGCTAAATTATCTTATTTTCTCTCAGGTAGAATTCGCTTAATTTTTTCAATATTGTCGGTAGATATAATTGTTCCATCCATGAACTCCAATTCAATTCCTGTTATTTGCATATGAGTTATTGAGCTATTATACCAAATGCATTCCCAAGTAGTATCATATCCATAAATAGCTCCGGGTTTAATTGGACCAGTAACCCTGACTATTTTATCTGTTTCATTACCTATTTCACTAGATACCATATCTTCTACTGCATTATACGGAGCAATTGTAAATCTTGCATATTTAATTGTTTTATCAGATTTATTCTTCCAAATAATGTTTGCATCAACTCCTCCTGCTGAATTTGGTCGAGATGTAAAATATTTTATGATGAAAATACTTGATGCTATTTTATCTGCATCTTCATTCTTTTCCTGTTCTACGATTTTTTTTAATTCATTGTAAATTGAATCATGTGTCGCGATAGAATCGGCTTTAGCTTTTAGATTATCTTCTTCTTTTGGTTTATCGTTTGGTTGGCATGCTATAAGCGTTAGAAATATAATAGAAAAAAATTGGGATAATTTTTTCATAGATTTAATTTTTGATCTTTAAAATTGTACTTTTCAAAAAATAGTTTGAATATAATTTGTAGATTTTATTAGGTAGTTGTTAATATACACTCATGAATTAATCTAAACAACCTTCTTTTTATACTGCTCAATTTCCAGAACTGCCTGGCAAAAGCCCGACTCCTCATCGTGCCTGTTGGAACACACCATAACCAAGCGGTTTTGCATTTGCGGCAATAGCAGGTTTTTAAACCATTCCACGCCTTTTTTATCCAGGTTGCTGCCGGGTTCGTCCAGCAACAGCAGGGGCGTGTCAGCCAAAATAGCCATAGCCAGTTTGGCGCGTTGCTTCATACCCGACGAATAGTATTTTAAGGCCTTATTAGCCGCTTTAGGCAACTCTATAAGCTCTATAATATCTTTACTGGCAAGGCCGTTTACAAAGGGCTTAAACTTAGCCTGAAAGGCAATGGTCTCGGCCAGTGTAAAATCATCAAACAAACTTTGGTAAGGGGCACACAGCGATACCAAGCTGTACACAGCATCCTTATCAATCTTCTTCCCATTAAAGGTATAGTCCAATGTGCCTTCTGAGGCATACGAAGAGCCGGCAACCATTTTTAAAAACGTAGACTTGCCCGACCCATTGCCACCCAACACCGCCAGCGACTGCCCGCTGGAGAGTTCAAGGCTTAGGCCACGAAAAATCCAATCGAAATTGTAGCTTTTGCCAACGTTGTTAAGGGTAAGCTGAAGTGCCATAATCTATTCAGAGAAATAGCCTTTCATAATACCCCGCTTAGAGTTTTTGATAAACTCCAGTATCTCGTCGCGCTCGGGTGTAACCAACACATCAGTTTCAATAACCTCAACTGCTTTGGTAACATTCAACCCCCGCACATACAGGTAGCGGTATATATCCTGAATCTGGTTAATCTTTTCGGCACTATAGCCCCTGCGGCGCAGGCCTATAGAGTTTACCCCCGCATATTGCAGTGGGTGGCGCGCACCTTTAACATAGGGCGGAACGTCTTTATCAATCAACGAGCCCCCTGAAATCATGGTATGCTGCCCGATGTTTACAAACTGGTGCAAGGCGCTAAGGCCGCCAATAATGGCATAATCGCCAATAATAACGTGGCCCCCAAGGGTAACGCCGTTGGCTAAAATGGCGTTATCGCCCACAATACAATCGTGTGCAATGTGCACATAGGCCATAAGCAATACGTTGCTGCCTACTACTGTTTTCCAACGGTCTTTAGTGCCGCGGTTAACGGTAACAAACTCGCGTATAGTGGTATTGTCGCCAATAATGGCCAGGGTATCTTCGCCCTCAAATTTTAAATCTTGCGGAATGGCCGATATAACAGCCCCGGGGAATATACGGCAGTTTTTGCCAATGCGCGCCCCATCCATAATGGTAACGTTAGAGCCTATCCATGTACCAGCACCAATCTCAACATTGCCATGTATAACCGCAAAGGGGTCAATAATAACGCTGGGCGCTATTTTAGCGGCAGGGTTGATGTATGCCAGGGGCTGTATGCTCATTATTTACCTGTATTTTTTTCTTTAGTTACCAGCGCCATAAGGTCAGCTTCCATTACCAGTTTATTGCCCACAAAGGCTTCGCCGTGCATTTGAACGATACCGCGGCGTATAGGTTCTGTCAAAATCAACTTAAATACCAGCGTGTCGCCGGGCACTACTTTGTCTTTAAACTTAACTCCGTCTATCTTCAAAAAGTAGGTAGAGTAGTTTTCAGGGTCGGGCACGGTGCTAAGGGCAAGTATGCCACCAGCCTGCGCCATGGCTTCTATCTGCAATACACCGGGCATTACGGGGTTACCGGGAAAGTGGCCTTCAAAAAAAGGCTCGTTCATGGTAACACTTTTCACCCCCACCACATGGCTTTCGCCCATGTCAATAATCTTGTCTACCAACAAAAACGGCGGACGGTGCGGCAGTATAGCCATTATACGGTTTATATCGTACAACGGAGTCTCATTAGGGTTGTAAGCCGGGGCTTGCGTTTTTTGCTTGGCCTGCTTTTTCATTTCGGCCTTTACCAGCTTGGCGAACGATACGTTAGCCGCATGCCCCGGGCGTGTAGCAAAAACGTGGGCCTTAAGCCTTTTGCCAAGTAGGGCAAGGTCGCCAACAATATCAAGCAGTTTATGGCGGGCAGGCTCGTTATCAAAATGGGTGGTAACGTTGTTTATGTAGCCTTTGTTAACCTCAATATTAGCCATTTGTGGGAATGCCTTGTGCAGGTAGCCCATGTCGGCTTCGGCCAGGGGGCGGTCGGCAATTACAAGGGCGTTGTTTACATCACCGCCTTTTATCAGGTTGTTCTCTATAAGGGCTTTAAGCTCGTGCAGAAAAACAAAGGTGCGGCAGGCCGAAACCTCCGTTTTAAAATCGGCCAGGTTGGTAAGGGTAGCATATTGCAGCCCCACCACCGGCGATTTATAATCTACCATAACCGTAAGGCGGAAGCTATCGGCCGGTATGGCCATAATCTCTACACCGCGCTCTGCATCAGTATACGTAATAGTTTCTTTTAGTTCGATGTATTGGCGGTCTGCGGCTTGTTCGGTTAACCCTGCTTTTTCAAACGCATCAACAAAAGGCTTAGAACTACCATCTAAAATAGGCACTTCCGGGCCGTTAATGTCAATTAGGGCATTATCAATACCTGTACCTGCCAGAGCCGCCATGCAATGCTCTATGGTAGATATTGACGCACCATCAATAGCAATGGTAGTGCTGCGCTCCAGTGCCGTTACAAAATCAACATCGGCTTTTACGGTAGGCTTGCCTTCAATATCGGTACGGCAAAAAACAATGCCGTGGTTTTCGGGTGCGGGGTTAAGGGTAATAGTAACCTCTTGCCCAGTATGCAGGCCTTTGCCGGTAAGGGTAACGGGTGCTGCCAGTGTATGTTGCTTATCGCTCATGTATCGTTATGCCGATTTTGCTTTAAGTTCTTTCAATTCTTTTTCCAGCAGTGCTATGCGCTGCATTAAGTCGGGCAATTTACGGAAACCAACGTAAGCACGGCGGTATTCACCAACTGCAAATGCGGGCGAGCCCTGCATTATTTCCCCTTCCTTATCAATATTGTTGCCAATACCGCTTTGGGCGGCAATTTTAACACCATCGGCAATTACCAGGTGGCCTATTATGCCCACCTGCCCGCCTATCATGCAGTTTTTACCAATTTTGGTAGAGCCGGCTACGCCCGTTTGCGCAGCAATAACGGTGTTTTCGCCAATCTCTACGTTGTGGGCTATCTGTATCAGGTTATCCAGCTTTACGCCTTTGCGGATTATGGTAGACCCTAACGTTGCCCTGTCGATAGTGGTATTAGCGCCCACCTCTACATGGTCTTCTATAATTACGTTGCCTATTTGCGGCACCTTATTATAGTTATTTTCGCTGTTGGGGGCAAAGCCAAAGCCGTCGCCACCAATAATAACGCCTGAGTGCAGGGTAACATTAGCTCCAATTTTACATTCGGCATAAACCTTTACGCCCGGGTACAGCACGGTATTATCGCCAATAACCACGTTGTTGCCCACGTAGCTGCCGGGGTATATTTTCACGTTTTTGCCCAGTTGGGCATTTTCGCCAATGTAGGCAAACGCGCCAAGGTAAAGCCCATCGCCAACGGTGGCGGTGGTAGCTATAAACGATGGCTGCTCTATAGCCGCCTGTGCCTGTTGGTGCTGGTTGTAAACCGCCAATAGCTTTGCAAACGCCTGGTAAGCATCGGGCACGCGGATTAGCGTTGTGCTAACCGGTTGCTCGGCCAAAAAATCGGCATTTACAATAACTACCGATGCCTTTGTGGTATAGATGTAATCGGCATACTTAGGGTTGGCAAGAAAGGATAGCGCACCTGGCGCACCCTCTTCAATTTTAGCAACGGTGCTAACCACAGCCGACGAATCGCCCTCAACGGTTCCTTGTATAAGCTTGGCTATATCGCCGGCGGTAAACTTCATTAAAAGCAAAAGTATGAAAAATCAGGGAATAGGGCACAGGGGTTAGGGTGTAGTAAATTAGTAAGGCTAAATAAATACCTAGCCAACAATACCCTCTTTGGGAATGATAAGTTTAATGCGCTTGATGCGCCTGTTATCTACCGACTCTATTTTGAATTTATAACCGTTAAAGTCAATCTCCTGGCCACGTACGGGCATGCTACCTGTTATTTCCAGTATAAAGCCTGCAATGGTTTCGCTTTCGCCTTTGGCTTTGTCAAACTCATCAGACTCTATACCAGTTACACGGTAAATATCGTTTAGCAGGGTTTTGCCTTCAAAAACAAAGTTATGGTCGTCTAAGCGGGTGTAGGTAATATCTTCCTCGTCAAACTCGTCGTTTATTTCTCCTACAATTTCTTCAATAATATCTTCAAACGTAACAATACCGCTGGTTCCGCCATACTCGTCAACCACTACGGCCATGTGTATTTTTTTTGCCTGAAAGTCTTTCAGCAGGTCGTCAATCTTCTTATTCTCAGGCACAAAAAAAGGCTTGCGTAACAGGGTTAGCCAGTCAAAATCATCGTGGCGTTGCAGGTGGGGCAATAGGTCTTTTATGTGCAATATGCCAATAAGCTGGTCGAAGGTTTCTTTGTAAATAGGCACGCGCGAGTAACCATAATCTTTTACCTGCGCCAGCATCTCATCAAACGATGCGGATGTTTCTATAGCCTTAACATCAATACGGGGGCGCATTACCTGGGTAACCTCTATATTGCCAAAGTTTACAATGCCCCGTAGTATGTTGTTTTCGTCCTGGTCAAGGCTGTTTTCGTTGGTCATTTCCAGGGCCTGCGAAAGCTCATCCACCGAGAGGCTGGTGTTTTGTTTTACACGCTTATCTAAAAAGCCAGTACCCTTTACCATTAAATAGCTTAGCGGGTTGAATATTTTCTGTATTACAAACAATGGGTAAGCAAAAAAGCGGGCTGTTTTTAGTGGGTTTTGGGTGGCATACACCTTAGGCATAACTTCGCCCACAAGTAAAATTACAAACGTAACGGCAATAACCTGTATAATAAGCTTGACGGTTTCATTATGAAACTCAAACGAAAGCTCAATAAGGATGGTAGATAAAACGGCAATGCCTACGTTAACAATGTTGTTGCCAATAAGTATGGTGGCTAATAGCTTTTTGGGCCTTTCCAAAAGTTCTTTTATAAGGGTAGAGGTGCTACTATCATCATTGTCTAAACTATCAGTATCGGCCGGGCCTAAAGAGAAAAATGCGTTTTCTGAAGCAGAGAAAAACATAGACCCCACCAGCAGCAATAGCATAATGAGCCCGATAATAATAATACCGTAAGAGAAGGGCTTAACAGATATTTGCAGTATAACTGCAAACAGGGTTTGATAGGGGTGGGCTGATAATATACTTATACTACTGTCTTCCAAAATTTAGTGAATTGTACCTAAACAAAGATATAGAAAATCTGCAGGGTGTAAACCAAAACAAAAAAGCTTATCAAACAAATAATGTTTAATAAGCTTTTAAGTAATTATTTATCAGTGCCTTAAAATGGCAAATCGTCGGTAGGGCCTTCTATAGGCGGCGCAGGCTCAGATGTATTGGTACCAGCGTTGTAAGCAGGTTCTGCTGCTGCTCCACCTTGTTGGTCTTCGCGTCTTTGCAGGCCACCCAGCAGGGTAATATTATCGGCAATAATTTCGGTAGTGTAGCGTTTGTTGCCGTCGCGGTCTTCCCAAGAGCGGGTGCGTAGTTTACCCTCAATATATAGTTGCTTGCCTTTGCGTATGTATTTTTCGGCCAGTTCGGCCAGGCCGCGCCATAAAACAATGTTGTGCCATTCTGTTTGTTCCATACGTTGGCCTTCTCGGTCGCGGTAGGTTTCGGTAGTTGCTAAAGGAAAAGTAGCCTTGCTTGTTCCATTCTCCATGTGGCGTATTTCAGGGTCTTTCCCAACGTTGCCAATTAAAATTACTTTATTAACTCCTGACATTTTCTCGTAATTTTTTAATTCAATAAATTAAGCCTTTTGGTATGATATGAAACAAACGTACGGGAAAAAAATTAGCCTTGCAATATAGGGCAGGTAAATTTATAAGTGTATATACAAGGGTTTGTAAATAAGCAATTTATAGTTTAAAATGATATTTGGTATTATTGTCCTATGCGGACAGCACTTCCTTTTTGCTTGATCAAAAAGGAAGCAAAAAATCAACGGCAGCATTTCTCAACGACCCGCTAAGAGGTCGTTCGCTAAACCGCGCAAACTCGTCCTGCGGACTCAAACAGCGCGCGCTTTGTCCCGCAAGGGCGGAACCGCTCACTTTCTCTGCGGGTCCCCGTTTCGAAACGCTAAGCCGGTCTCTGTCCGTAACCGGACAAAGGTTCTAAATCCGGGCATGGACAGACCAGCGCACAATGGACATCCCATAAGTTAATAGCCCGTGAAACAACTCTCCCTTTTAAAGGGAGTACCTCGCGTAGCGAGGGGAGGGATTTTTTTAAATTACCTCAGAAACGATTTTGGCGAAACGGTAACAATCGCTAAACGAGTTGTACAATGGTACCGGCGCTATGCGGATAACGTTGGGGTTGCGCCAGTCGGCTATAACACCGTTTGCGGTTAGGGCATCAAACACCTCGCGCCCTTTGTCATTAAATAGCAACGACAGCTGGCAGCCACGCTCCGCAGGGTTGCTTGGGGTGATGATTTCAAACGCATTAGTAGCGTTTACCTGTTGTAAACAGAACTCCAAATAGGCGGTAAGCTGCTTGCTTTTGGCAGTTAGTGCATCCATGCCCGCCTCGGCAAATAGTGCTACAGATGCCCTGTGCGCTGCCATAGACAAGATAGGGGCGTTGCTTAGCTGCCAGCCTTCGGCGCTTTCTATCGGGTTAAAACCCGGCTCCATTTTAAAGCGGTTTTCTTTGTTATGGCCCCACCAACCGGCCATACGCGGCAGGTTAGATTTGTGGTGTTTTTCGTGTACAAAAGCTCCCGCCACACTGCCCGGCCCCGAGTTTAAGTACTTATAGCTGCACCAGCAGGCAAAGTCTACATTCCAGTTGTGGAGTTCTAAGGCTACGTTGCCGGCGGCATGTGCCAAATCGAAACCACAGAAAGCACCGGTTTTGTGGGTAGCTTCGGTAATGGTTTTCATATCGTACAATTGCCCATTGTAGTAGTTTACCCCGCCAATAATAACCACTGCCAACTCATTTGCGTGTTGGTTTATTGTGTCTATTATTTGTTGGGTAGCGGTATAGTAACCATCAGAATAATCAATCTCTATAACCGCTTCTTTAGGGTCGAAACCATGCAACCGCGCTTGCGATTCAAAGGCATAACTATCACTAGGGAAAGGTTTTTTCTCGCAGATGATTTTGTAGCGGTCTTTAGTAGGGCGGTAAAAGCTGGTTAGCAGCAGGTGCAGGTTTACGGTAAGCTGGTTCATTACCACCACCTCGCTTGGCAAGGCACCCACAATGGCGCTTACATCGGTAGCAAAGCGTTCGTGGTAGGGCATCCAGTTGCCGCTGGTAATGGTGGTGCCGTTGGCCAGGGTTTTCTCCCGGTTGGTAAAATGGCCTTCTACTCCCAGCTCGGCCCAAACATCCAGTTCGGCCTGTATATACTCCCCTAAATTTTTAGGTTGAAGGCCTAACGAGTTGCCGCATAAATACACTGCCGGTTGCCCGTTGTGTTTAGGTAGTAAAAACTTATCGCGGAAGCTTTTTAGCTTATCGTTAGTGTCTTGTTGTTGGGCAAATTGCTCTGTAAACTCCATTTTTCTGAGGTGCTAGCTTCTAGGTGTTAGGTGCTAGGAGCGACGATAAAATGCTAAAACCTAGAACCTAAAACCTAGAACCTATTTTGGGTATTCTATCCTTGCGTGGTACATATTGCCCAGCATCTTTTTAAATATTTTGCGGGCGGTATCAATATCTTTTAGGGTAATGTCGCTCTCGTTAAACTGCTCGTCTTCAATCATCCGGTGTATAATGGAATCAACCAGGTTGTTTAACGATTCAGGGTCTTTAGACTTTAAGCTGCGCGAAGCCGCCTCTACCGAATCGGCCATCATAAGTACGGCGGTTTCTTTACTAAACGGCTTTGGGCCGGGGTAAGAGAACAGTTCTAAATCGACAGCACGATCAGGAAATTTTTTTATGTACGAGTTGTAGAAATACTGTACCCGCGTGGTGCCGTGGTGGGTTTCTATAAAGTCGATAATTTGCTGGGGCAGCCTGTTGCGACTGGCAATTTCTACCCCCCGGGCTACATGGTTTACAATAATATGGGCGCTTTGGTCAAACTCAATACTATCGTGTGGGTTTACGCCTTCTACCTGGTTCTCTATAAAGTACAGCGGCATCTCCATTTTACCAATATCGTGGTACAGTGCCCCAGTGCGCACCAGCATAGAGTTGCCACCAATTTTATCTACCGCAGCCTCGGCCAGGTTGGCAACCTGCAACGAGTGTTGGAAGGTACCCGGGGCTTTTAGCGCCAGTTCTTTTAATAGCGGGCTATTGGTGTCGGCCAGTTCCAGCAAACGCACATCAGATGTGAAACCAAAAAGTTTCTCGAATATGAATATAGACGGGTAGGCAAACAGCACTAACAAGCTGCTGCCAGCAAACCAAACGTAGGGTTTTAAGTAGATGTTGTCAAAGCTACCTTCGTGCAAAATTTCTATGCCTGTGTAGCCAAGGGCGTACATACCAAATATCATAGCGGCGGCAATAATAAGCTGGCCGCGCTTTTTAAGGCCTACAATGCTAAATAGCGCAATAATGCCAGCCGCTAGTTGCAGGAATACAAACTCGAAGCTATTGGGTATGATAAAACCTACCACCAGCACCGTTATAAGGTGTGTATAGAGGGCCACGCGGGTATCAAAAAACGCCCTTATAATAATGGTAACAATACAGAATGGCACCAGGTAAATGTTCAGTTCATCAAACTGAAGCACTAACCAGCAGGTAAATACCATAAGTACAATAATGAAGAAAAGAAACGAAAAGCGGGCATTGTCGCGCACCATCTCTTTACGGAAAAGCCATAAAAACAGCACCAGCAATATAAGGGCCATAGATATGACCACGGCTTGCCCAATGCTTACTGCCCAGCTATTGTAATTATCGCCATATTGTTTTTCAGTTTCCAATCGCAGCGACTCCAGCTTCTGGAACACCTCATTGTTTACAATATTGCCACGGCGCACAATTACTTCGTCTTTGCTAACAAGCCCCTGTGTTATAGAAATATCATCTTCTAAATCAGCTTTATAGTCCTGGCTTAGGTCGCTTTCGTAAAAAATATCGGGTTCCAGCTGCTTAGCAATAATGCCAACTACCTCTTGCGGCATATCGGGGTGGCGCCTTAACACCCAGGCATTTAAAGAGTCTTTTACGGCCTCCATTTTTATAAACGAAGCCAGGGGCCTTTCATCTGCATATTTACCCTCAACAATGGTAATTTCAAAATTGCCGCGCTTGCCTCTTAAAATGTCATTTTCAGCATAAATGCCGTAGCGGTAAATTTCGTCTATCAGCCTAAGGCCAATGCTCAGGTTTTCGGCTGTGTTAAGCACCAGTTTTTCTTTAGAGCGGCGCATAACCATGCCGCTGTCTGCCTGTTCGGCACCCAGTTCTTTTTTAAAGCGGGTTTTAGCTTTATCGTGCACGCCACGGCTTATGGTAAAAAAGGGCTTAAAACCCTTACGCACCCCTTCAAACTCATTATCAAGTTCAAGGGTTGATTTGAAGATTGGAAAGCTGAATGGAGCCTTTAAATCTTCGTATTGCCAGGGTTTGTTTTTTTGATACTCGTACTTAAACTTGCGGCTGTTCGGGAACATCCATACCACCAGCATTACCGTTAGTATAAACACAAACGATTTAAATGCCACAGAGTTGGCCGAGCGTACGCTTTCTTTTATCCTGTCCATCCTAAGTGTGTCAAATGTACAAAAGTTGGCAGTTAGTAGTTAGTTGTTTTTTGTAAGTAATTAGAAAGGGAGTGTTAGTAGCTGTTTAAAGGTTCACAGTTATCAGAAACAAATAATTTAGCTACTTGTTAGTTTTTGACTATACGCTGCACGCTAACAGCAATACGCTAAAAATATTACCTTTGCACCCGCAAAACAGTTATCAAAAAATGAAAGAAGTATACATAGTATCAGCAGTACGCACGCCTATCGGCAGTTTTGGTGGTTCATTATCAACAGTACCTGCTACCAAACTTGGTGCAATTGCTATTAAGGCCGCTTTAGAGCGTGCAGGTGTTAACCCTGCTGAGGTTAACGAAGTGTTTATGGGCAACGTTCTGCAAGCCGGCGAAGGACAGGCGCCTGTTACGCAAGCTTCTATATATGCAGGCATTCCGAACACAGTACCAGGCACTACCATTAACAAAGTATGTGCATCGGGTATGAAATCGGTTATGCTGGCAGCCCAGTCTATTATGCTTGGCCACAACGATGTTGTTGTTGCCGGTGGTATGGAGAATATGAGCCTTGTGCCTTATTACTTAGATAAAGGTCGTAAAGGCTATGGCTATGGCCACGGCCAGATACAGGACGGTGTGTTGAAAGACGGCCTGTGGGACGTGTATAACGAATACCCAATGGGTAACGCCGCCGAGCTGCTTGCCAAAGAAAACAACATTACCCGCGAAGACCAGGATGCTTTTGCTATTGAAAGCTACAAACGTTCTGCAGCTGCATGGGCTGCCGGTAAATTTGCCGACGAGGTGGTGCCTGTTACCATAGAGGGTAAAGTGCCTGTTACCGTTAGCGAAGATGAGGAATACAAAAAAGTAAATTTTGATAAAATACCGGGACTAAGGCCAGTGTTTGTAAAAGACGGAACGGTTACTGCCGCTAATGCTTCTACATTAAACGATGGTGCATCTGCCCTTGTATTAATGAGCAAAGAAAAAGCGGAAGCTTTAGGCATTAAACCTATTGCTAAAATACGTGGCTTTGCCGATGCGCAACAAGCCCCTGAGTGGTTTACCACCGCTCCTGCTAAAGCGCTTCCTAAAGCTATTGCAGCTGCAGGCCTTGAGCAAAAAGATATTGAATACTACGAGATAAACGAAGCATTCTCGGCCGTTGCCATTGGCAACAACCGCCTGTTGAACTTAGACCCTGCAAAGGTTAACGTAAACGGCGGTGCGGTTGCTTTGGGCCACCCACTGGGTAGCTCGGGCTCTCGTATTATTGTAACATTGCTAAACGTGCTTAAGCAAAACGGTGCTAAAATTGGCGCTGCAGGTGTTTGCAACGGTGGCGGTGGTGCCAGTGCTATTGTTGTTGAATTAGTTTAACCTCATCCCCCAACCCCTTCTCCTAAAGAGAGAAGGGGAGCAAATAAAATAACATAGCCCACGATTTCAATCGTGGGTAATTAAATAAATGAGCGTATGTACATCGTATCGTTAAATTATAAAGTACCTGCCAAGGTTATTGCGCAGTTTCAGGATGAGCATACTGCTTTTTTGAAAGAACATGTTAATTCGGGGGCTTTTATCCTGACTGGTCCGCGTGAGTTAAAGATTGGCGAAATACTTTTTGCCAATACCAAAACCAAAGAAGCGTTAGAGTCTATTTTAGAGATAGACCCGTTTAAAAAGAACGCCATTGCCGACTATAAAATTATGGAGATAACGCCTACTATGGCGGCTAAAAAGCTTAACTTTTTGCTGGAGCAGGAAGCATAGTTTTTCAAAACATATTATAGAAGCCCTTTCAAGAAATTGGAGGGGCTTTTTGTTTTT
>CAMBQF010000002.1 GCA_945869825.1 Chitinophaga pinensis
TGCCTTTACGGGCAAGATAACGGCTATAACACCTGAAGGAAAACTGATAATTGAAACATCGACCGGACAAAAGGCTTTTGGCTTTAAAGAGGTTGAGTTTATGGTATAATAATGAAGACGATAGGAAAAAAAGTAAGCTACGAGCAAACACCTGAAAAGCTGCTTATAAACATAAACGGCAGGGGCACCAAAAAGCAGGTAAACCTGGTGATACTTTGGCTGCTGTTGTGGACAATTTGCGGCACCGTGCTGGTAGTGGAACTGTTTGCCGACTACACCGGCCAACAAAAAATTGTACTGGCAGTAATGGTGGCCTTTTGGTTGTATTTTGAATATGCGGTGTACTACATTTACCGCTGGCGCAAAGGCGGTATCGAGATTTTGAAGATTCAGGGCGATACGATGACCTACTCTCGCGAGATTAATGGTGTGGGCAAGGTACAAACCTTTGATGCCAGGCAGGTGCGCAACCTTAAAATGGTTGACTATGAAGACAGCGATTTTCAAAGGGCGTATTATAAATCGTGGTACAGTATAGGGGGCGAGATGGTGCAGTTTACCATTAACGGCCGCGAGCATCGCGTGGCTATGCAAATAGAAGAGGATGATGCTAAAAAGCTGCTGAAGCTTATTGATAAGGCGTTGCCGGAAATCAGTAGTCAGTAGTCGGTTGGCATTGGGCACTAAGATGTTGAAACTATTGGCACATAATATGCATAACCATTTTATGCGTACCTTCGTAGTAATTTTCATGAGCACCCTTACTATTACAAAAAACCGTTTTTTATTGTTGGCAACCTTATTGGTTTTGCCTGCATTGTTATTTGCGCAAGCCGATAGCAACAAGGTAGATGCTGCAGGTAAAAAGCAAGGCCTTTGGAAAAAGTATGATAACGAGGGTAAGCTTAAATACCAGGGCCAGTTTAAAGACGATAAGCCCGATGGCATGTTTACTTATTACTACCCTGATGGGAAAGTAAAAACCGTATCAGTCTATTCTAAAAACGGCACTGTTGCCCGCGTAAAAACTTACGATGAATGGTATACCAAGCTGATGGCGGAAGGCAAATATGTGAACGAGAAGAAAGACAGCATTTGGAATTACTATACGCTTGATGCTAAGCAGGATAGCGAAATAATATCAGTAGAGGCCTATAAAAATGGCGTAAAAGATGGGATGTGGAAAACATTTTACCCCGGTGGTAAGTTATTTGACACCAAAATTTACAAGAACGATATTTTAGACGGCCCCTGGCTGCAATATTTTGAAGATAACACGCCCCGTACCAAGGGTACCTATGTTAAAGGTCAGCTACAGGGGTTGGTAACGTATTATGGCCCCGATGGAAAAAAAGTAGCGGAGGGGCGGTTTGTAAAGGGTGTGCGCCACGGTGTTTGGTTTGTTAAAAATGCCGAGGGGAAAATGGTGAATGAGAAGTACAATATGGGGCAGTTGATTGGCAAGCCCAAATTGGAAAAAACGAGTAAAGACGACGGCAGAAGACCGCCGCCAAAAGAAGCAGAGTAAAAGGAAATGAGCAAAAAAGGACGTGTATTGGTAGCCATGAGCGGCGGTATAGATAGCTCCGTGACAGCACTAATGCTGCACGAAGAGGGCTATGAAGTTGTGGGCATTACCATGAAGACGTGGGATTACGCATCGAGCGGAGGGAGTAAAAAGGAGACCGGATGCTGCAACCTTGATAGTATTAACGATGCGCGCCAACTGGCAGTTAACTTGGGTTTTCCGCATATGATACTGGATATACGCAATGAGTTTGGCGATTATATAATTGACAATTTTGTTGACGAATACATGGCAGGGCGCACGCCTAACCCCTGTGTGCTTTGCAATACCCATATTAAATGGGATGCCTTATTGAAACGTGCCGATAAGCTTGACTGTGAGTTTATTGCCACCGGCCACTATGCGCAGGTAAGGTATGAAAATGGCCGCTATGTGGTATCTAAAGGCCTGGACGAGAAAAAAGACCAGAGCTATGTGCTTTGGGGATTAAGCCAAGAGAGCCTTGCCCGCACACGCTTCCCCCTAGGTGGGTTTACCAAGCCGGCTATACGCCAAATGGCGTTTGATGCAGGTTACCAGGAACTGGCTAACAAAAACGAGAGTTACGAGATTTGCTTTGTACCTGACAACGACTACCGCGGCTTTTTAAAACGCCGTGTAGACGGCATTGAAAAATTGGACGGTGGCAGCTTTGTTGACCGCACTGGCCGCGTACTGGGTAAACACCATGGCTACCCATTTTATACTATTGGCCAACGCAAAGGCTTAATAGCCGCAGGCGAGCCGATATTTGTTACCCAGATAATACCGGAAACCAATACGGTGGTTCTAGGCCCTGAACACGAACTGGAGAAACAGGAAATGTGGGTGCGTAACCCTAACCTTATTAAGCTGGATAACCTTGATACCCCCGTAGAAGCCCTTACCAAAATACGCTATAAAGACCCCGGCGCTATGAGTACCATAGTAACCGAAGGAAACCGTATAAAGGTAGAGTTCCGCAAGCAGGTAAAGGCGGTAGCACCTGGCCAAAGCGCGGTGTTTTACGATGGCAACGACCTTATAGGCGGTGGGTTTATTGATAAGTAATCTACCAATTGCCTTTCTAAATAACCTTTTCTGACTATCTTCGTACAAAGCGTGCAACTTATAAGCATGAAGAAATTTTACACTCCGTTATTCTTACTTTTTCTTACAACAGCAACGATTCTATCGTCGTGCAAAGAAGACACCATTGATGGCACTTTGGTGCAGGGTTATGAGTATTTCCCCACAGAACAGGGACGCTATAACCAGTTTGCGGTAGACTCTATACAATGGGATGATTTTGACCCTAACAACCCCATAGACACATTTACTTTTGATATACGCGAAGTTAACGACAGCATTTTGCTTGATAACAGTGGTGATAGCACGGTGCGTTTAGAGCGCCTGCGCCGCGACAGCGCCAACGGGGCATGGTATATTAAAGACGTTTGGAGCATGAAGCAGACCGATGCCACTGCCGAAAAAGTAGAAGAGAACGAACGCTTTATTAAACTGCGTTTCCCCTTAAAAGACGGAAAGATTTGGAACGGAAATTACTACAACACCATAGGCAATTGGGACTATGAAATTACCAATTTGGGCAAACCTTTTACGGTGAACGGGGTTACTTTTCCGGAAACTGTTACCGTAATACAAACGGGCCTTAACGACCCATTGATAAACAAACAGAAAGGCAAAGAAGTGTATGCTAAGGGCGTAGGCTTAATATACAGGGAACTTATGATTACCGAAGCGTATACAGACCCACAATATTTAAACCTTCCGTATGACCAGCGCATACGTGTAGGTTTTAAAATGACGATGAAATTAACGGATTACAATCCGCAGTAAGTAATAAAAAGAATACCATTTTGATGAAAACATCTAATCGCTTTTTCACCTTGTTTTTATTGCTGTTAACAGCAATTACTTTACAGGCGCAGGTACCCGCAGCCCCATCAAGATATGTGGTCTTTTTTAGAGATAAAAACAACTCACCCTACTCAATAAACAACCCCTCGCAATTTTTATCGCAAAGGGCGTTAGACCGACGTGCTCGCTACAACATAGCGTTAGATCAATATGATATCCCTGTAAACCCACAATATGTATCTGGCATAGCCAATACTGGAGCCGTAATACTTAACAAATCAAAGTGGTTGAACTGTGTTACCATTTGGACACCCGATACTTCTATCCTATCTCAAATAACAGCACTGCCTTATGTGCAGGCTTTAGGGCCTGTAGCCCGCCGCAAAGCAGTAGATAAAAACCCTGTAATGGATTTTGCGCGCGACATAACGCCCAAAATCAGGAGTAAAAGCACCGCTAAAAGCGGCAACACTGCGCTTGATTATGGCTTGGGTGCCAACCAGATAACGATGTTTAACGGACAGGTTTTCCACCTGCTGGGCTTTATGGGGCAGGGAATGCAAATAGCCGTGTTGGATGCAGGTTTTTCTAACACCGACCAATTGGACATTTTTGATAGCCTGTATGTAAACAACCAAGTACTTGGCACAAAAGACTTTGTAAACCCTACAAATACGGATGTTTACCAGTTTAACACCCACGGAACGTATGTACTATCTTGCATAGGAGGCAACCTGCCAGGTGTATTGGTAGGTACAGCACCAAAGGCAGGGTTTTGGCTATTGCGCACCGAAGAGGGCGCGAGCGAAAACCTTATTGAAGAATACAATTGGTCATCAGGCGCGGAATTTGCCGATAGTGTTGGGGCTGATGTTATCAACTCATCACTTGGCTACACCGAATTTGATGACACGCTGGTAAATCATGTGTATGCCGACCTTAACGGCGATAAAACCCCTATTACCCGTGCGGCAGATTTTGCAGCATCGCGCGGAATGCTGGTAGTAAACAGCGCAGGCAACTCGGGCACCAGCCCATGGTTCCATATTGGCGCCCCTGCCGATGCTGACAGTATATTAACTATTGGTGCGGTAGACTCTACCCGCGCCTATGCCACCTTTAGCTCTAAAGGACCATCGGCAGATGGAAGGGTGAAGCCCAATGTATGCGCTCAGGGCCGTAATGCCTGGGTGGCCAACGTATCGGGCGGAATTATGAAAGGCAGCGGTACATCGTTCTCTTCACCTATCATGGCAGGTGCGGTAACGTGTTTTTGGCAAGCTTACCCAAGCAGCAACAATATGCAAATTATAGAGGCTGTGCAACGCAGCGCAAGCCAGTATAACAACCCCGATAGCCTTATGGGCTATGGTATACCCAACTTTGCTACAGCGGGTCAGTTTTTAACAACATCGGTAGATAATATTGCCCTTGATAAAGATGAGATATTAAACATCTTCCCCAACCCGTTTTACAGCACGTTTAACATTGTTTACCGCCCTGAAAAGAGCAAGACTATAGATGTTACCGTTACTGATATGGCGGGTAAAAAGGTATTCTCTAAAAACTACCCTGTAACACCGGGCGAACCTAACAGCATTGTTTTAACAGGCATGGAGAATAACCCAAAAGGCCAATATGTTGTTACGGTGAAAAGCGGTAAGCAGCGTATTTCTAAAACGTTGATGAAGGAGTAAATTTTTCAGTTGGCAGTTCGCAGTTGGTTGTTCATAGTTAGTTTATCGACTATAAGTAATCAAATAAAAACGTTATTATAAGTTGCAAAGGCGTAATGCCTATCGGCTAAAAGGTTAATTTTGCCCCTATGCAAGGCCATCTATCTGTTACCCTTATTTTAATTATTATAAACGTAGCCTTTTCTTTTGCGGCCTTTAACCAGCCGGCATTAAAGAACAGGTTTATGTTTAACCCCTATATGGTTAAGCACCGTAACGAGTGGTGGCGCCTGTTTACCGGCGGCTTTTTGCATGCCGATATGATGCACCTGGCGTTCAACATGTTTACCCTATACTCTTTTGGTAATTTGGTTGAGGGGGCTGCCTTTGGGCAGTTGTTTGGGGCTAAAGCGCCAATATACTTTGCAGGCCTTTATATTGGAGGTTTATTGTTTGCTGATATTTACGCATTAGAGAAGCATAAAAACGATATATGGTATAATGCTTTAGGTGCATCGGGGGCAGTATCGGCGGTGGTGTTTTCATCAATATTGATGATGCCCACACAGGTTGAGATATTTGGGTTGCCCAGCTTTGTTTATGGAATTTTGTACATCATATACTCAATATACGCCGGCAACCGCGGAAAGGATAATATAGGCCACGGAGCCCACCTTGGTGGTGCTGTTTTTGGGCTTATTTACACCTTTATAGTTTACCCCGAGGTAGGCCAAATGTTTATTTACCATCTACAATCGGCATTAGGACGTTAATTAATGAAAAGCAAAGCCATATTTTTAGACCGCGACGGGGTGATAAACCACGAACGGGGAGACTACGTGTGGCTGGTTGATGATTTGATTATTAACGACGGTGTGGTAGAGTTTTTGCAGGAACTGAGGAGCAGAGACTACCTCTTCTTTATCATTACCAACCAAAGCGGTATTAGCAAAGAGCTATATACCCACGAAGATGTTAACGAAGTCCACCGTTATATTAAAGACCATTTTGCCATCTACGGCATACGGTTTACCGAGATTTATTATTGCCCCCACCACCCTACCGTAACACACTGCCTGTGCCGCAAGCCAGGGTCGCTGCTAGTAGAGAAGGCTGTAGCCCGTTTTAATGTTGACCCTGCCCAAAGCTATTTTATTGGCGATAGGGAACGCGATGTTGAAGCCGCCAAAGGCACGGGGGTAAACCCGATATTAATACCATCAAACGCCCCGCTGGGCGATTATTTAAGCATGATAGCGTAATGGAGAACCTTATACTATTTCACAACAACGAGTTTGTAAAAGAGGCCGATTTGCATATTGGCGTGACCAACCGCGCCTTCAGGTTTGGCGATTGTATTTTTGAAAGCGTGCGTCAGGCCAATGGAAATATTTGCTTTATTGACGACCATTTTGAGCGTTTTGTTGGTGGCATGAAAGCCATTAAAATGGAAGTGCCCAAGTGGCTTACCGTTAGCGTGGTAGAAAAGGCTTTTGAAAAGCTGAAACAGCAAAACAAGATTACCAAAGGCGCCCGTGCCCGCATGACAGCCTACCGTAACTACGGGCTTACCTATAAGCCGGAAGGAAACGATGTATCAATCATTCTAGAGCTACGTCCGCTGGCTGATGAAACCTATGTGCTAAACGACAAAGGCTTTACCATTGGGTTGTATACGGAGAACCACAAGCATAGGGCTACCTACTCTCAATATAAAACAGGCAACTCGCTACTTTATGCCCTGGGGGCAATCCACGCGGCAAGCCATAAGTGGGACGAAGCGATATTGGTAAACGATGATGAGCGTGTGGTTGAAACCACCTCATCAAACCTGTTCATGGTGAAGAACGGAATCATATTTACCCCTCCACTTAGCGATGGCTGCATAGCTGGTGTTATGCGTCGCAACCTGATAGAAATAGCGGAAGAGGGTGGTATTAAAGTACGTGAACAATCGATGGCGCCGGCGGCGCTTGAGGAAGCCGATGAGATATTCCTAACAAATACCATAAACGGTATACGTTGGGTTATGGCTTATGGTAAGCGCAGGTATTTTAATAATGTATCGAAGCAGCTAATGGAGTGGTTGGCAGAATCGGTGGAGTAGCTAGTTAAGCGAAGGGTTCTCTGGGAAGTTGCCCCAGATGGCGTATTGTGTTTCGCTCTCGCGAATAAGTTTCCCCCACAGATCTTCAGTATCTTCCTTTATTAAACCTTTTGGGGTATCGGCAATAAGCCAGGAGCTATGGCCAATCTCGTTATCAAGTTGGCCTTTTTCCCAACCTGAGTAGCCTGCAAAAAAGCGGACATTTTCGGGTGTTACTTTACCGGCCAAAATAAGGGCTTTCAGCTTATCAAAGTCTCCGCCCCAGTAAAGGTCTTTAGTAATGCGGTGGCTACCTTCTATCGCTTTGCCCAGGTTGTGGATAAAGTATAGCATATCGTTTTGCACGGGGCCGCCAGAATACAGCATGGCATCAAACTCCGGAAAATCTGGAATGACATCGTTAATGCTGATATTTAATGGTTTATTGATAACAAAGCCCATAGAGCCTTTGTCGTTATGTTCGGGAAGCAGCACCACGGCGCGCTTAAAATAGTAATCTACCAAAAAGGGTTCTGATATAAGAAGAGAACCTGGCTTTACACTACTAACGATTTTAGTTTTCATAACCGTCAATTTTAATTTTGTAACGCCAAACAATGTGTTTGGTTGGTGTAGGTAAAATTACTTTTCCATAATTAGTCAAAATACTTTTACCATTTTAAACAGTACGCCTGTAAGTTTTTCACACCTATTTGCATACAGTGTTAATAATGCAAGCCTTGTGCCAAATTAAAGAAAGCTATACATCTCTAAGATTAGAACTCTGTTGATTACATATGGTTTATTAGTAGGACCTTACAAAAAAGGGAAGCCACCACCCAAACCATTCTCCAAAGGAGAGGGGGGGGTAAAACACCAACAGAAAATATCATCAACATTTAAAGCAAACCACTATATTTGCACCATGACCCATAAAGTGCTGCTTGGTCCCGATGAATTTAAGCTAACGCTGAGCCGCCTTTGTTATGAATTGATAGAAAACCACAATTCATTCTCCGACACCGTTATTATTGGCATACAACCACGCGGGGCTAACGTAGCCGCCCGCCTGGCAAAGCAGTTGCAGCATATTACCGGCAATAAAATAACGGCAGGCAACCTGGATATTACATTTTACCGCGACGATTTCCGCCACCAGGCAGAGCCCCTTACCGCTTTTGATACCACCATCAACTTTTTGATAGAAGGTAAAAAAGTGGTGTTGGTAGACGATGTATTATACACTGGCCGAACCATACGCGCCGCTATGGAAGCCCTGTTACAGTTTGGCCGCCCTGCAAGTGTAGAGCTGCTGGCTATGATAGACCGTCGCTATAGCCGCCACCTGCCTATACAGCCCGACTATGTTGGCCGTGTGGTAGATACCATACAAAGCCAAAAAGTGAAGGTAGAATGGGCAGAACATGAAGGAACAGACCAGGTTATACTTTTAGAACAATAAAAAAAACGGAACATACTATGTCGGCTCTCAGCGTACAACATTTATTAGGAATAAAAGACCTGACTGTAGCTGATATTGAGCTGATATTATCAACCGCTAAAAACTTTAAGGGCATTATAAATCAGCCCATAAAAAGGGTACCATCGTTGCGCGATGTAACTATTGCCAACCTGTTTTTTGAGAATAGCACGCGTACCCGACTATCGTTTGAGCTGGCTGAGAAGCGCCTGAGCGCCGATGTGGTAAACTTTGCCGCCTCTTCATCATCTGTTAGCAAGGGCGAAACTTTGATTGATACCGTAAACAACATACTGGCCATGAAGGTGGATATGGTAGTAATGCGCCACCCCAAACCGGGTGCTGGCGTGTTCCTGGCCAAACACATAAAAGCCAAAATAGTAAACGCCGGCGACGGTGCCCACGAGCACCCTACACAAGCGCTTTTAGATGCCTATTCTATGCTAGAGGTGCACGGCAGCCTTAAAGGCCTTAAAGTGGCTATAGTGGGCGATATTCTACACTCACGCGTGGCGCTATCTAATATATTCCTACTGAATAAAATGGGTGCCGAAGTGGTAGTGTGCGGCCCTCCTACCCTGATGCCTAAGTTCATTACATCGCTAGGTGTGCGGGTGGAGTACGACCTTATGAAAGCTCTGGAGTGGTGCGATGTAGCCAACATGCTCCGCATACAATTAGAAAGGCAGGATATTAAATACTTCCCATCGTTGCGGGAGTACACCATGCTATACGGCCTTAATAAGGAGCGACTGGACAGCCTGAGCAAGAAGATTACCATAATGCACCCCGGCCCTATAAACCGTGGCATAGAGATTACCAGCGATGTTGCCGACTCTGACCAATCTATTATCTTAGACCAGGTAGAAAACGGTGTGGCGGTACGTATGGCGGTGCTGTATCTGTTGGCGGGGCAGAAGAATATTTCTGAGGCGTAGTCTAACCAAGATTTACAAGATTAGTTTCATACCATTCTGCGTTATGAATTCAGAACCTTCATTTATTGATTTAGTCAAAGAAAAAGTGCAGCCTATAGTAAAGGTAAAAGGCTATGCGCTTATTAAAGAAAGTGTAAATGTTGAGGGAGAACCAGATTATATAGTATTCTTTAAACTATACAATAGGCTAACTATTAGCCAGGTTGATAACAATGAGAATTCTAGTACCTACTTTGTAACACACAACAATAAAAAGCTGCTTGAAGTGAATATTATTGATGTTGGAACTGAAACGGCTTTAGCAAGTATAATAGATAAGGTTGCTAAGATTTAGACTTTCTTATTATGCTAAAATCCCTCATCATATCATCCATCCTACTCACCACAATCTGCTCTGCACAGGTACTAAACCTAGCCCCGATTTTAGGCCATTGGGAGAATAGCGACGATAAGCGTAACCATATTTACATTACTGAGAAGTACATTATAGAAAAATATGATGAACAGTTAATTGATACTTTTAGCTATTCTATATCATCTGCTATTTGCGATACCGCATACCTTAAACCGGGTGTTGATACTACTGCCCTGTTTTTAGTGGAAACCAATATCCACACTGGCGACCAATACTGCTTTGAGATATTAAATGGTGGCGAAAACAGCCACCTATCATTTAGATACGTTTTTAACGGCTACCTCAATGAATTTGATAGAAAAAAAGAATAATCAACTCTGTACGCTAAACGTTTAACGCTCTACGCTACAACAGGCTTCAAAATATCCTTCAGTACATCAACAGCATAGTCAATGTCTTGCAGTTGGGTGCTTTTGCAGAAAGAGAAACGTACTGCAGGGCGTTCCATATCGGTACCCAGAGCACGTAGCACATGCGAACCTATATCGCTGCCCGATGAGCATGCCGAGCCACCCGAAGCAGCTACGCCATTAATATCAAGGTTAAAGAGCAGCATTTCGCCTATATCGGTCTTTGGTAAAGATACGTTTAATACTGTGTACAACGACTTGTCCATATCTCCGCTTTCGCCGTTAAACTCTACTCCAGGAAACTCGTTTTGCAATCGCCCTATCATGTAGCCTTTCAGCTCGCGTATGTGGGCGGCTTCTTTTTCCATGTCGCGGTGGGCAATTTCAAAAGCTTTGCCAAGGCCAACAATGCCGTACACATTCTCGGTACCTCCGCGCATGTTACGCTCCTGGGCACCACCGGTAATAAAAGGTGGTATTTTAACATCGGCACTCATGTATAAAAAGCCAACGCCTTTAGGGCCATGAAATTTATGCGCGGCACACGATGCAAAATGAACTTTAACAGCTTGAAAGTCTAATGGGTAATGGCACATGGTCTGTACCGTATCGGTATGGAAAACGGCTTTGTATTGTTCGCAAAGCGCCGATACTCTTTCAATGGGTAAAAGGTTACCAATCTCGTTGTTGGCTTGCATTAGCGATACTAAGGTTTGGCCATCGTATCCGGCAAGCAGTTCTTCTAAATGGGCTAGGTCTACATTGCCTTTGGCATCAACATTTACAAGACTTAGTTTAATCTTGCCCAGCTTAGCTAAATCCTCAAGGGTGTGTAGCACAGCGTGGTGTTCTAAGGGCGAGGTTATGGCGTGTTTAATGCCCATAAACTCGGTACTACATCGCAGGGCCATGTTGTTGGCCTCCGTTCCGCCCGATGTGAATATTATCTCCGACGGCGATACATTCAGAAGCTTGGCTATCGTTTTGCGTGATTGCTCTATGGCCACCCTAACCTCAGACCCAAATTGGTGGGTTGATGATGGGTTGCCAAACTTCTCTGTCATGTACGGTAGCATAGCCTCTACCACCTCTTTGTCTAAGGCAGTAGTAGCAGCATTGTCAAGATAAACTCTCATTTTCTTTAAATATCCAAAAATCCATCACAAAGATAAGAAATAATTACCTCACCCCCTGCCAATCATAAACTCTTGACTGGAACAGGGAGAGGTAAAAACAAAGCTCCCCCTGACATTACCGTCAGGGGGAGCTTATATCAACCGATAAAAAACCGGCTTAGTTAAGTACTATGCGTTTGGTTATTACACCATTGTTAGTTCGTATGCTGTATAAGTAAACACCGCGATCTAAGTTTTCAAAGTTATACTCTTTGGTGTATTTACCGGTGTAGCTTGGCAACGCCTCGCTTTGTACCACACGTCCGGTAACATCAGCAAGCGTAATGCTTACGTTTTGTTTAGACGGTATTTCGAATGTAACAGTAATATTACCTTCGGTTGGGTTGGGGTACAGGTTGAAAGACGATACAACAGGCTGCTCGCCAACACCAAGCTTCATTACAGTAACAGGGATAGTGATGCTATCAGTACCGCAAAGGTTGGTTACTACCAGTGTTACCTGGTAAGTGCCATCTTCAGCATAGGTGTGTACAGGGTTAGGCTCTGTTGAGTTGGGGTTACCATCGCCAAATATCCACAAGTAGCTTTGGCCATTGTCAGATAAGTTGGTAAAGTTAGCGGTTAAGCTAAAGGTGTTAAATGTGAACGATGCGTTAGGTTCTTGAATAACAAGAACTGAAATAGTATCGCTTGATGAACAACCTGAAGAGTCGGTAACAACTACCCAGTAGTTTTGAGATGTTGAAGCACTGATGATTTGTGTATTAACACCGGTGTTCCATGCATAATCAAAGTAATCAGGGCCTGCATCTAACAATACCGAACCACCAAAGCAGAAGCTTGTTGAGCCGTTAGCGGTAATATCAGCAACAGGACCGTTGTTAATGAACACATCTTGCGAGAATGTAGCAGGACATACGCCATTAGTAGTGTAAGTAATGGTGCTAACACCTTGCTGGCTGGCCAACAGGTTGATATTACCATTTACTGTACTTATTGACAAATTGTTAGATCCGCTGAATACCCCACCAAGGTTACCTGTAATGGTAGGTGTTGGTGTTAAGCTTGATGATTGGCAATAAGTATACAATGGGTAAGCAAATGCTGCATCATCAGCCTGGGTAATGGTTACGCTTGTAGTAGTTGAACCTGGGCAAGCACCACCTACAGTGTAGGTAACGGTAAATGTTCCTGTTGAGCTGTTGCCAAGGTCAATCTCGCCGGTAAGGGCGTTAATTGCTAAACCGTTAGAGCCTGAGAACGAACCACCAAAGTCGCCTGTAATGTTAGGCTGTGGGTTGGTTAGGTTGTTACAGTATTGGCTTGATGAGTAGTTAAAGCCTGCATTGGCACCGTTAGTAATAGTAACGCTGAATGTTTGGCTTGCAGAGCAAATGCCATTAGTAGTATACGTAATAGTATAAGTACCTGCGGTGCTCGCACCTAAGTCAATTGAGCCAGTAGCAGGGTTAATGCTTAAGCCTGAAGGAGAAGCGCTAAATGTACCACCTGTTGTACCAGTAATAGTAGGTACAGGGGCTGTTACACCTGTTTGGCAGAATGAAGACTGGGTATAGAAGAATGTAGCATTATCAAGTGGGGTAACGGTAACCAAAGTTTGTGTGCTACCTGCGCAGGTATTGCCATCAGTATAAGTATAGGTAATAATGTTCTGACCTAAGTTAGCGTTGGAAGGTGTAAACGTGTTGCTTACCACACCCGCTCCGCTAAATGTACCGCCGCTTGGGTTGCCTGTTAAGTTTACAGGGGCATCGTTTACACAGTAGCTGCTGCTTAAGCCTGTAATTTGAACAGATGGTGTTGCGTTAACAGTAACCTGTTGTGTGCTTGTTCCGCTGCAACCGTTGTTTGTAGTGTACAGGTAGGTAACAGTATGCGTACCGGGGCCTGCAAACAATGGGTCGAAGTTGTTACCTGTAACACCGTTTCCGCTGAATATGCCACCAGCAGGTGTGCCTGTTAAGGCAACAGGGGATGCATCTTCACAGTACTCAGCACCTAAACCGGTAAACGATACCACCGGGGCAGGGTTTACGGTTACAAACTGAGAGTATGAGTTAGAACACAAGTTACCATCAGTAAAGGTATAGGTAACAGTAAATGTACCTTCACCAGCTTGCGATGGGCTGAACACGTTACCAGATACTCCGGTGCCGGTAAATGAACCTCCTTGTGGGAATGATGTCATTTGAACATCAGCAGATGACGTACAGTAAGCATTTAGTAAACCTGCAAAACCAACTGTTGGAAGAGGATTAACAACTACTTGTATTGATGCTGTACCAGTACAGCCGCCTGTTGTTACAGAATAGGTAATGGTATGTACACCTGCACCCGCTGCTCCTGGGTTAAAAGTGGTTCCAGACACACCTGGGCCGCTGAATGTGCCACCTGCTGGTGTTACGTTTAGAGTAACGGGGTTAGCGCTTACACAGTAGCTTGATGCTAAGCCGGAAATTACAGGGCTTGGGGCTGGGTTTACAACTACTGTTTGGGTAGCTGTGTTGCCACAACCATTGCCATCGCTGTAAGCATAGGTTATAGTATGTGTACCAGGGCCTGAAATAGCAGGGAAGAATGTGTTTCCAGATACGCCCGGGCCACTAAATGTACCACCGCTTGGTGTACCGGTAAATGTTACCGATGCATCGTTAGAGCAGTAGGTATTAGCTAAACCAGTGATAGATACAGTAGGTTGTGCATACACTTGTACCTGTTGGGTAGTAGTGCCTGTACAACCGTTAATATCAGAGAAGGTGTAAGTAATATCATATACACCAACACCTGCAGCTGCAGGGTCAAAGCTGTTGCCTGTTATACCGGTTCCGCTAAATGTACCACCCGATGGCAATCCGCTAAGTGTTTGTACACCAGCCGCGATGCAATATTGAGCAGCAAGGTTGGTAATAGCCACCTGTGGGAAATCGAAAACAGTTACCGTTTGACTAACACTGTTTGAACAAGAGTTGCCATCAGTATAGCTATAAGTAATTACATGTGTACCAACACCCGCAGTTGATGGGGTAAAGTTAGTACCCGATACACCCTGGCCTGTGAAGGTACCACCCGCAGGGGCACCAACCAATGGCTGGGCAGTAACGTTACCAATACAATAACTAGAGTTTAAGCCGCTAAATGCTACAACAGGCAGTGCGTTAACAACAACACCTTGTGTAGTTGTGTTAGAGCATCCGTTACCATCTGCATATGAGTAGGTAATGTTAAATGTACCTGCGCCTGCAAGTGCCGGGGTAAATGTGTTACCCGATATGCCTGCACCGCTTAATGTACCACCTACCGGTAGGCCGCCAATGTTAACTGCAGCAGCATCTATACAATATGATGGAGCTAAACCTGTAATGCTTAATGAAGGTAGAGGGTTAACTGCTACTGTTTGTGTAACAGAGTTTGAACAGCCGTTACCATCGCTATAAGTGTAGGTAATGGTATGCGAGCCCTGTCCGGCAGTAGATGGGTCAAACGTATTGCCACTAACACCTATACCGCTAAATGTACCACCTGCAGGTATACCTGTTAACGGAACGTTAGTAACGCTAACACAATAAGCAGATTGTAAGTTGCTAATAGCTACTGTAGGTAATGTATTAACTACAACTGTTTGGGTAGTAGTGTTAGAGCAGCTGTTACCATCGGTATACGAGTAGGTAATAACATGCGAACCAACACCAGCAGTTGCAGGGTCAAATGTATTGCCAGATATACCTGAACCGCTAAAAGTACCTGCAACAGGCAAACCTGTTAAAGTAACAGGGCTTGCACTTATACAATACTCAGGGTTTAGGCCGCTAAAGCTAACGGTTGGTAAATCATTTATTACAACAAGTTGAGATGTAGAGTTTGTACAGCTCAAACCATCAGTATAAGTATAGGTTACCAGTGTTTGATTACCGTTTACTATTGATGGGAATAGCTGGTTGTTAGATACACCAATACCTGTAAATGAACCGCCCGGAGGGGTTGCAATCAGGTTGATTGGGCCAGCATCTTCACAATAATCGCTACCTAAGTTAGATATTGCGACTACCGGAAGGTCGTTAACTGTTACGTTTTGTGTAGTTGAGTTAGAACAGCTGTTACCGTCAGTGTAAGAATAGGTAATGGTGAAAGTACCTACACCCGCATCGGCAGGGTCAAAAGTAGAACCGGTAATGCCTGTTCCACTAAATGTACCACCGTTAGGTATTCCTGTTAAAGCCACCGGAGCAGTGCTTAAGCAATATGCATTAGCAAGGCCGCTGATACCAACAACAGGCAAAGCATTAACTACCGTGCTTTGGCTTGCAGTGTTAGTACAGCCGTTACCATCGGTATAGCTGTAGTTTATAGTTATAAAACCTACACCAGCATTAGAAGGTATAAAGTCTGAACCCGAAACACCTGGACCTGATAATACACCACCCGTTGCAGGCAGTATATTTAAAGCTACCGGGGTAGAGTTATCTGTACAGTATGATGTACCTAAACCGCTTAAAGTAACAAATGGCAAACCGTATATAGTTACTGTTTGGGTAGCTATGGCAGAACATGCGTTACCATCGGTATAAGAGTAGGTAATAACATGGTCGCCGGCAACAGTTAATGTTGGGCTAAATGTGTTACCAATTACACCCAAGCCACTAAATGTGCCACCGGCAGGCGAACCTGCAAGGGTAACAGTAGAGGCACTGATACAGTATTCTGGGTCTAAACCACTAAAACTAACTACCGGTGCAGGCAATAATATTATCGACTGGGTAGTAGATGTTGCGCAGGCGCCTGTTGTTGTGTAGGTTACTGTAAACGGAATATTTATTGTTGAGTTGCTTAGGTCAATTAAACCTGTTGAAGGGTTGATATCTAAACCTGCAGGGGTTGCGCTAAACACACCACCTGTTAAGCCTGTAATGGTAGGCGTTGGGTTAGCACCGTTTATACATATGGTTGGGTCTGCAAAGGCAAAGGCCGAGTTGTCTGCACCTGTAATAGATACCGTTTGGCTTTGCGATGCCGCACATATTCCTGTTGTAGTGTAAGTAACAGTGTATGAGCCAATAGTGCTGGCTAATAAATCAATCTCGCCTGTTGCAGGGTCTAGCGATAAACCTGCCGGGCTTGATGTAAATGTACCGCCTGATATACCCGTAATGTTAGCTACAGGGTTTGTACCTGCGTTTTGGCAGTAGCTGACCTGAGAATAACTGAATGATGGGTTATCTGCACCTGTAATAGACACAGAGAACGTAGCTGAACTTGAACATGCACCGTTGGTTGTATAAGTTACAGTGTATGGCCCGCCAGGGGTTGAGGCTGTTAGGTTAATCTCGCCTGTTGCATTATTAACAAATAAACCTGACGATGCGGTAAACGTGCCACCTGCTAAACCTGTAATGGTTGGCAATGGGTTTGTACCATTAGTACAGTAGCTACTTGTGCCATAGCTAAATGATGCATCATCTGTTTGGGTAATATTAATAGTAAAAGTTGATTGTGATGGGCAAGGACCTGCACTTGTATAAGTTACCGTGTATGGGCCACCTGCTGCTGATGCTGCAAGGTCTATAACACCTGTTGTTGGATCTATAGATAAACCTGCTGTTGCAGTAAATGAACCACCACCAACTGAAATAATAGGCGTTGGATCAACTCCGTTTTTACAATAAGTGCTTTGCGCGTAGCTAAAGGTTGATACGCCTGCTACCGTAATGCTTACCGATTGGGTAGCTGTATTAGGGCAAGTACCGTTGGTTGTGTAAGTTACCGTATATGGACCACCCACTGTTGATGCTGATACATCAATAACACCCGTAGATGCATCAACCACTAAACCTGCAGTCGCAGAGAACGAACCACCTGCTAAACCTGTAATAGTAGGTGTAGCATCAGCACCGTTAACACAATAGCTTGATGCGCTGTAGCTAAACGATGCATCGTCTGGCACATCAATAGTAACTGTTTGCGTACTTGTAGTTGCACAGGCTCCACCGGTTGAAAGGTAAGATACTGCATAGGTATTAGCTGTTGAAGCTGACACATCTATAGCACCTGTACCCGGGTTGATTGACAAGCCCGATGGTGTAGCGCTAAACGTACCACCCAATACACTTACAGAAGGTGTTGGGTCGCCGGCGTTTTGGCAATACGATGCGCTAGCATAGCTAAATGTAGAGTTGCCTGTAGCGTTAATTGTTACCGTTTGGGTAGATGATGATGGGCATGGACCACCAAACGCATACGTAATAGTATAAGTATTAGGTGTAGATGCCAACAAATCAATAATACCTGTAGTTGGGTCTATTGATAAGCCTGAAGGGCTTGCGCTAAAACCACCACCGCTTTCAGTAACAGATGGTGTTGGGTCAGCGTCTTGCTGGCAATATGCTAAAGCACCATAGCTAAATGTTGATACAAATGTAGGGTTAACCGTTACAGCAATACCTGTTGATTGTGCAGTTGTACCGCAGCAAGCAGTAACACCTTCAACAGTGTAGGTACCAGAAGTAGTAGCTGTATAAGTTGATGCGTTAGCACCACCTATTGGGCTGCCGTTATTATACCACTGAAAGCTTGTGTAGTTAGGCGTCGGGGTATTTGTTACTGATAATAATACACTGCCCCCCGCACAGAATGTGGTGGTAGAACCGTTTGTTATAGTTGGTGTCGTAAAGTCTGCATTGATAGTAATGAAACCACGGTATGTGGTAGAACATGCTGTTACGTCTTTAACACCTTGTGTAGGGTATGTAGTTGTACCTGTTCCACAGTTACTTAATGTAATTGTTTTATTTGTACAGTTTTCTTCTGTTACTGTTAATGATGATTGGGCAGAAAGAGCCAACGTACTGTTGTTTGCAAGCGATGTACCGCTAACAACGTTAACTGTTGTTGCCGCACCTGCCGCACCTGCACCACCAGTCCCACCAGCACCACCAGAGCCACCAGAGCCACCATTACCACCACGGCCAACGTCGCAGTCGCCACCGTTACCCGAGCCTAAACCGCCCGTGCCACCGGCACCACCTGAACCACCTGAGCCACCAGAACCGCCTGTACCACCGGCACCTGCATTACCTAAGTTATATTGATTGTCGACCAACTGGCCGTTTGCTCCATTACTTACTATAAATACACAATAGGTTGATCCGCCACCGGTACCACCAGAGCCACCAACACCACCGCAGCCTCCGCCGCCACCGCCTGCGCCTGAGCTACCTGCACCATCGTTACAAGAGCCCCCAACTTCGGCACCGCCGCCACCGCCGCCACCGCCGCCGGTTCCGTTAGTACCATTACCACCAGAGGTGCCTGCACCACCCGGAACAAAGAAACCACTTACTATACTGCCAGATGCACCAACTGAACCGTTGCCTCCGTTAGAACCGTTAGAACCGTTTGCACCATTGCCACCTGCACCAGGGTTGGTACAAGAGAAAGTGCTACAATCGTTGCCGCCGCCGCCGCCGCCATTGCCGCCGCCACAACCACCGGTTGCGCCTGAGCCTGCACTGTTGCCGTTGCCTGCATATGCGTTATTACCACCTGCTCCACCAGGGCAGCATGATGATGAGCCTCCGCTACCGCCAGCCCTGAATAAACTTTCGTTATCAGAGTCGCCTGTACCACCGTTTCCTCCGTTTCCGCCGTTTGCACCGCTTGTTCCGTTAGACCCGTTAACACCCGAACCAGCGTTACCAGAGTTGATAACACAACGTTGCACCAAGTAATTGCTACAGCCTGTAATGTACACGCCATAATTGCTTACCTGTGTGTTTGCCGATGCGTTTTGTACGGTTATAGTAAGGTCTTGTAAACGCCAGCCCGAAATGCCGCTGGCTACAATGGCCCTAACATACGAACCGCTACCACTGGGGTTGTTCGATGCATTGGCTTGGGTACGGCTAATAACCGTTAACCCCGCTGTACTGGTTTTAGTAGTGAAACCTGCATTCCATCCACCCTCCAATACAACGTTAGACGACATGGCAAGCTCGTTAGTAATAACGTACGTGCCTTGCGCCATGCGGATAATACCGCCACCGGCACTGTTGGCCGCCGTTAACGCAGTTTGCAACTGCGCCGTGTTTGATACCTGCCAAATACTACACGTTTGTGCATTACTTAGCATGGTTGCAAACACCATAGTAAATAGTAGTAATAACTTCTTCATAAGTTTAAATTGGTATAAATAGTTGGCTAAGATATAAAAAATGGTATGTTAATAAACAACTAAACTATTTTTTAAACGTTTACTAACAAAGAAAAAACAAGTTGCACCATTAGGGCTTTACGCTAAGCTTACCAATATAGTAATTGGCCTTAACCAAGTCTAGCTTACGCTCATAATAACGGGCCAGATAGCCCGCTAAAACTGTGTTTGTCTGGTCTTTATGAAAAGCTTTTTCGGCAAACAGTATGTGGTTTGTGGTATCGCTTTTAGCCAATGCAACTAGGCTGCTACTCATAAATGCATTGTATGTTCCGGGCGTTTCTTTATTTAGTTCGTTAGTAATTTTTTGCGCCACATCCATTTTTTCGGGCTTATGCAGGGTATAAATCCTAACTAAATCCAGTTTTGCATTATACGCATCAGGCCTTTGTACCAAAACTTCCCAAAGCAGGGCTATAGCCATATCATACTCTTTAAAAGTTTCTTCCAGCAGGGCCTGCTCGTAAAAGGCATCAACAAAAAGGCTATCAGTTTTTGATGCTTTGCGCATTAGCGTTAGTGCCTCAAGGTTATTTTTATAATAGTATTTTTGAATAAGCCCACGGTAATAATACCCCAGCCCAAAATCTTTAATTATGGCCTCGGCTTTGCGGTAGTGCCTATCGGCTATTTCATAATCCTTCTTTTTAATATCGGGGTTGGTAGCGCGATCAGCTTCTTTATGTGCCTCACGCGCAAACATATAGTTAGCGTTTGCCGACTTGTTCAGATACTTTATATCAGCCTTAAAAAGGGTAAGGCGGTCTTTCCAGTCGTAGTTCCGCTTAAAGGTGTAAGTTGCATAAGGGGCTATAAACAGGCAGATAACAACCACCGCCAATACATTGGCACCCAGCAATTGCTTCGTTTTATATACTGGTAGCTTTTCAGCTCCTTTATAAAGCAGGTACCCAACCGCCATACAAAAACTTAACGATGCCAAAAATGCAAAACGCTCGGCTATAATCCCCGGCACTGGAACAAGAATGTTGGAGAATGGGAAAATAGTAACCAAATAAAACAAGGCCCAAAAGGCTAAAAATGTCTTCTTCTTTATATTGATAACTGCATATACTAATATACCGGCATGCACTACAATGCTTAATAAAGCAATGGGGTTGCCAAGGCCTATCAATTGTATTTGGTCAAACCCGTAGTAAAAACGCAGAGGATAAGGGTATATTAACAATTTTAGGTACCACCAAAGCGTATGCATAGCCGTACCTAAATGAGTGCCCAGCGGTGTGTAAAATATGGGGTTTTCTATGTACCGGGAATCGCGGCTAAGGCCTTCTAAAAACAAGTTAACACCCACAAAATATGCTACAAATAGCGCCGCCAACGATGCAAAAACCGAAACCAGCCTTTTATAATTGATCCGGCTATCGTTATAGTAATATAGGCATAACGGTATAATAATAATAAATGGCAAAACGCTAAGTTTAGATAGCATCGCCACAAAAAACACTCCTATTGCAGCAACAAAAACCATCGGCTTTTTAATGTCGGCAAACCGCAAAAACAGGTTTAAACTACAAAACGAAAACAGGAAACTCAGCAGTTCATCCCGCGACTTTAAATTGTCAACCACCTCGGTATGCAGCGGGTGGGCTATAAATATCAGCATGCCCAAAAAAGCAATAGAGCTGTGTTTTTTGCCAAATAGTTTTATTATGGTAGAAAATGCGAGCACTACCCCACCAGCAAACAACAATACATTTAGCAGGTGGCTCAAAAACAGGTTCTCTCCCCAAATAGCATATTCCAAAGCGTATGTAGCCTTTACAATAGGGCGGTATTCAAATCCCCCGTTTTGATTATAGGCATAGTTGGTGGTAAAAATTTCGTACAATCCACCCAAGCCTTTTTGCACAACAGGGTTTAGGTACGTGCTCAGTTCATCATCAATAGAATATCCATTGAAGAGGCTATTGGAAAATAACAGCAATGAAAAAGCCGCAAGCACTAACTTTTGGTAAAGCAATGCTTGCGGCTTATGTAAAATATTTTGAGCCAAGGGCTTACTTTGTCTTAGCAAATACTAAAGGGGCACTTTGCAAAGCGGTTTTATAATCGGTAACCACAGTCATTTGGTTATTACCTATTTGCTCTACCAACAAAAGGCTTTTATTACCCAATTTATCAGTTAAAGTAATAATATTGCCTTCTACAGCATACGTTTTAGTGTTACCGTCTTTTGATGTTAAAACATCATCGGCACCAAACACAAACTGGTAATCGCTATTATCTTTTACAGATTGTGGATTTTCTTTAGCCTTGCCCATAAATTTCCACTCACCTACAAGGGCTGTCTTGGTAACTTTAACCTGCGCTCTAACATTAAATGATAGGGCTAGAGCAAATACTATGGTAAGAAATGTAGCAAATTTTTTCATCATTGTTGTGCTGGTTTTATTTGTAGTTGGATAGCAAAAATATAAAAAACAAGTTGCCAAACCATTTTTTTATCATTTAAAAGCTAAGATATATATTTTTTCAACAACCTGTCGCCTATTCTATATTAAGGCAACTATAAAGTGTATCTTTGCAGGCTTTTTTAAAATATTACATGGCACTAATAAAGTCAATTTCAGGGATACGTGGTACCATTGGCGGCAAAGCCGGCGATGCTCTAACCCCATACGATATAGTAAAATTCTCTGCCGCCTACGGTACATGGATAAAACAACGCAGCAGCAATAAAGCTACAGTTGTTATTGGACGCGATGCTCGTATATCGGGCGAAATGGTGCGCAGCTTAGTAAGTGGAACCCTTATTGGTTTAGGTATTGATGTTATAGACCTTGGCCTATCTACCACCCCAACGGTAGAAGTAGCCGTACCTGCTGAAAAGGCTAACGGTGGCATTATTATTACCGCCAGCCATAACCCCAAACAATGGAACGCCCTTAAACTGCTTAACGAAAAAGGCGAGTTTATTAGCGATACCGATGGCAAAGAGGTTTTGGCCCTTGCCGAAGGTGATGGCATTAGCTTTGCCGAAGTTACCCAAATAGGCAAATACACCCAAAACGACAGCTACCTGCAAAAGCATATAGACATGATACTGGCCCTTGAGCTAGTTGATGTGGATGCTATTACCAAAGCAGAGTTTACCATTGCGGTTGATGCGGTAAATTCTACCGGTGGCATATTTGTTCCTGCCTTATTAAGTGCTTTAGGAGTTAAAAAGGTTATTGAAATATATTGCGACCCTACGGGCGATTTTCCCCACAACCCGGAGCCGCTGCCTGAAAACCTGTTGGATATTGCCAAAGAGGTGAAAAAGAGCAAAGCGCATTTAGGTATTGTGGTTGACCCTGATGTTGACCGCTTGGCTATTGTTTGCGAAGACGGCGAAATGTTTGGCGAGGAATACACCCTTGTTGCCGTAGCTGATTATATTTTAAAGAATAAAAAAGGCAACACGGTTTCTAACATGTCATCAACCCGCGCCCTGCGTGATGTTACCCAAAAACACGGCGGCAGTTACGAGGCATCAGCTGTGGGCGAGGTTAACGTGGTAGAGCTGATGAAAAAGAACAACGCTGTTATTGGCGGCGAAGGCAATGGAGGTATTATTTACCCTGAGCTGCACTATGGCCGCGATGCCTTAGTAGGTATTGCCTTGTTCCTAACCCATTTGGCTAAGTCGGGCAAGTCGTGCTCTAAGTTGCGTTATGAGTACCCCAACTACTTCATATCTAAAAACAAGATTGAACTGACACCCGAAATTAATGTTGACGAGGTGCTGGAACGCATAAAAGAAAAATACAAAAAATACCCTATCAATACTGTTGATGGGGTTAAAATTGAATTTGATACAGAGTGGGTACACCTGCGCCGTTCTAATACAGAGCCTATCATCCGCATATACGCTGAAAGCGCTAACGAGGTAACAGCAGACACCCTGGCCCGCAAAATTATTACTGATATTAAAGAGGTAATAAAAGCTGAGATATAAAACCTATATTATTATAAACAGAAAAGCCCTGCGCTATGCGGGGCTTTTTTTATGTCGTTACCCCGCTGCCCGTTTCAATCTATCATTAATAGCCATACCCAATCCGCTTTCGGGGAATTTGGCCGATATCACTATATCAACGTCCAAAGCATCAGTCTTACGCAAAGCGGCAAACAGTTTTTGGGCTGCCTCATTTATATTTCCACCTTTAGAAAGCAGCAGTTGGTTTTCAGGTTTTATGTCTTTATGCAGATTATCAAAGCCAATATAAGCAGCCTTACTATAATCACTTCCCTTAGGCTCAGAGCCTTCTAAGTATAACTTTTTGCCGGGGGCATAGTGGCTTTTTAACTGGCCCGGTGCCCGTGGGTCTGACGATGAATTGACCTGCAACTCAACCTTGCCTACCACACCTTCAATATCTTCCACACTCAATCCACCCAGACGGTATATTATAACCTTACCATCTTCAAAACCCACAATGGTCGATTCTAACCCTACCTCGCTCGCGCCGCCATCCAGTATATAATCGACCTCTGCACCCAAATGCTGTTGCACATGCTGTGCCGTTGTTGGGCTAACATAGCCAAACGGGTTGGCGCTGGGAGCAGCCAACGGAAAGTTCAATTCCTGCAAAAGGTTAAGCGTTACCGGGTGGTTGGGTATACGCACCGCCACAGTATCCAATCCTGATGTTACCAGGTCGGGTATCTTCTCTTTATTCCGTTCCAATAATATGGTAATAGGCCCGGGAGCAAAGGCATCAAAAATTTTGCGGGCCCTATTAGGTATAGCAGTTACAAAAACCAGAGCTGCCTCCAGAGAGTGGGTATGCACTATCAGCGGGTCGAAAAGCGGACGTTTCTTGGCCTCAAAAATCTTCACCACTGCTTCGGGGCTAAAGGCATTGGCAGCCAAGCCATACACAGTTTCGGTAGGTATTCCCACCAAACCGCCCTGTGCTAATATACTTGCAGCTCGGGTTATGTCTGTGCCTATCTTATCCATCAATCTTATCCTCTATTCTAACCCCTGCATACGGTTTATAAAATCTTTCTTCTTACGGTCGGTACCAGCATTAAAGCGGTACGGTTTTTCTCCGTTTTTAGTGTCCAGTGCGCGTTTTTCCGGATCAATGCCTTTTATCACATCGTTAAACGCAGCCGAACCTGAAAGAGCCTGCATCTCGCCAGCTGAGTAATAAAAATAGTACCAGTTGCTTCCGTCGGGCTCTATGTAAATATGGAACACATCGCCACCGCGTTTTTTAACCAGCTCTACATAGCCTTTTATTTTCTTATTAACTGGTTCGCCACCAATGTAAGCAATACCTAAATCGCCTTTAGATATGTATGAGCGCGATGTTGAATTCCACTCAAAGGTTATATCACTAAACACAATGGTTTTCTTAAACTCATCAGGCATTTTCTTCATTGCACCTCCACTACCCACTTCGCTCACAGCACGGTCGGCATCTTTCTTATCCTTTACAATATATGGTATTGCCTTTTTAAACTTCTCCGTATTCTGGCTTGCCGGCGGAATAGAACCATAGGTAATCAATAGGTTAGTCATCTGTTTCCAGCAATCAGGCGGAAGGAAGAAGTCCATCGTCATCACCACATCAAACGTAGTTTTCTCGGTAGCCATACTATTATCAACCGTACCCACAACAGCCGTTGTAACACGGCCATAATCTGTACCAAGATTCATTACCCCTTCGCCATTCACATCGCAGGTTTTGTTGTTTAACGATATGTATTGCCCTGGTATGTTGTTATTACCCAGTTTCTCTTTTGAGCCTATCTGGTATTCACCAGATGCAACATCGTAAGTTAAAAAGCCCATGGCAGAGATGATATCCACATCGGCTGCGCGGAATTTTTTAGAGATAACAGCAGGGTAAATATGGGTAGAGTCTTTTACCAGTATTAAACCGGCAGAGAGCTTATCGCCATCCAGCGACATTGGCATGGTATCAACCGGAATGTACACTTCTTTCGGATCGATAATAGTTGCAAACTTCAACCAGTATTTAGCCAGTTTATCGCAGGCATGGCGCATACGCGCGCCACCGGTAAAGGTCATGTTAGGGTTGCTGGCCGTAAAGTTAACTGCTCCTTTAAAATCAAATGCTGGGCTAATAGTAAACTTGGCATCCTCGCCAATTTCGCCATAGCCTTTGGTATTCCCTGCAGGGTCTACACCAATGCTGCTAATGGCAATGGGTTGCTTTTTACCTGCTTCGTCAAGGTAATCAATCATGCCAGAGCCTGAGTAACCCTTGCGACTAAAAATGGAAGCTGTAGCATTGTATATATTGTAGAATTTAGAATCACGGTTGGCATCAACTTTAGCATTTTTCAAATCTTCCATACGGCCGCTTTTCTCAATACGCACATTACCATCGCCTGGAAAAACGCGTGCATCGGCAACATCAACATAGGGAACTTTGCTACAGTATATTGTTTTCTCTTTGAGATTGAAACGAGCCTGCGCAGCAATAAATGTCAACGAGTCCTGCCCAGGGTCGGTAGACACGAACTTGGCACCCAAAAGATCTACATCTTTAATTGTACTATTCAAATCCACCTCATCTTTATCCATGTTCCATCGCATCTCATCCATATAACATACATACTTGTTGATGGGAAAATCGACATATGAATCTTTAGAATTTGATTTGAATTTACCTTCGCGGCTGTTCATACTCACATCGGCCTTAACGTTGCCAGTTGAAAATGCCACCTCTTTATCTTCTTTGTTAGTTGCGCCGTCCTTTAGTGATGTTAACCTAAAGTCGAGCGAGTCTGATTTAAAATCGTCTTTCTTAAACTTAAAGTCTTTTGATTCCAGCTCAGCCGATGCTAAGTCCATAAGGCCTTTGCCACGGACACCCGCCTTACCCACCTGTATGGTACCCTTTAGTTTCGATTCTTCTTTGTACATCAACAGCGGCTTGGTGGTGTTCGATACAAAGAAGGAATTTTCTTTTTTAGTATCCCAATGTATTTTAACATCCTGTGCTTTAATATCGGGAAACTCCGCACCGTCTTTAACCGCCTTTAGCATGTCAAACTTACGGGCCTGGGCGTTCATAGAGTCGGGGTAGAAAATAAAGTTGCTCGACTCTGCAGTAGATGCCAGATAAGTAAGCTTACCTGCACCACGCAAACCATTATTGCTTAGCATTAAGGTATCGCTAAAGGTTGCTTTATTTTTATAAATAGGTAAACCCGCAGATGCTGTCATTTGCATAAAGCCCAGCGAAAGGTCGGGCTGTACACGTATCTTCTCGCGCATATCTTCAAATATGCCTGCTGATGAAAATGTGCCATCCAGCGCAAGAGCACTGGGGTCAAAATTATCCAGCGAGTCGATAGTAAATGGGTCTAGCTTAAAGTAGAAATTATCGCGCTTGTAAACACCTTGCTCAATGTTTTTCCTGTCGTAATATACAAACGAGTTTTTGGCGCTGTTAAATATGGGGTATTGGGTAAAAGGCTTAAGGCCAGATTTATTGTAGGGTTGGTCAATAAGCAAATCGCCCGTAATGTTTTCTATCTGCGATTTTAAGCGAACCGTTTTTACGTTGCCATATTCGTCTTTGTCGCCCTGGGGTATGCGTATTTTAGTAGAGTCAACGTTTTTAAGCTCAAGCTTAAACTTATCATACAAAAACTCAAACTCTTTTCCATATAACTCAAAGTTACCGGCCATAATTAAGCCAGAGAAATTAAAGTCGCGGTTTTTCTTAACCAATACCTCGCGATTTTGCGGAAAGATTACCACACGTTGCGAATCCGACAAAAATATTTTTTGCACACCGTAAATCTTCAAATCGTAATTAAGCAGGTTGATGGTGGCGTTGCGCCCTTTGCTACGGGTGGTATCTCGTAAGTCAGCTGATGATAAAAACTGTATTACATCATAATCTGTTTTGCCTGCTTTGGAGTTTATATAATCCAGCGTTTTGTCTTTTATATAGCCTCTTTCCGCTTCAATATCATATAGTAAAAAGCCCATGTTGGCCAGGCGCATCAACATTTGGCGCACCTGCGTAATGTCTATTTTCCAAAAGCCTGCAAGGTCGCCCGCTTTAAAATCGCGCTTGCCACCGTTGCGCTGGTTCATAAAGTTGCGTATAATTATAAGCGGGTTTTGTGGGTCTATACCTTGTATCTCGGTAAAACGGCGGTCTTCATAAAAGTTTGCCGACTCAAAGTTGGCATCGCCCTGGTTGGTACCTTTAATGGGGCGCAGCTCAATAAGAGGCTGGTCTGTGCGCCAATACAAGGCCTCAAAATACATATCTATTTTATGGAAGGTGTTGAAGTACGGGCTAAAGCCTGTGCCTTCTTTTTCTCGCAATAGCGATACTAACTTATCTTTAATAAAGTACTTAAAGTTGAGGCCCGGGTGGTAGATAGAGTCTTCATTTAAAAAAAAGGTTACCGAGGCTACCTTGGCATCGAACCTGTCATCGCGGATAGACATACTCTTAGAGCTTACTACCAGAAATTTCTTTTTATCGCGGTTAAAAGTAAACTTAGCCATTTGGTCTCCAACTCCCGAGCCTATAAGCTTAGCACCTGCAATGGTTATACCGCCTTCGTAATCAACATCGGGCGCTATATTTTTTATAACAAACTCGCTTTTGTACGATTTGAATTTGGGGTACGATGCCCTGTTGGTATCCACATCAGCAATTACCCGTTCTTCCAGCGACCCTTGTATAGGCACATCAAAGTATTTTTTGTAGTGCATGGTTACTGAGTCGGCTGTGTATTTAGGGTTTTTAACGCTAAGGCTATAGACTTTTAAGTCAGCATATACATCGTCTTTTTTAGCACCGGCACGCTCCCACGTTACCTTGCCGTTTTTACCATCCCACTTAAATTTAAGCGGATAATATATGCCCGATGTGTTGTAGATAACAGCACTGTCGCCTTTGGCACGGCATATCAGGTTACACGAGCTGAATATTATCTTAGGCACACTATCAAACTGAAAGCTAAAGTTACCGTTGCTTGATAGCCAGGTAGACCCCGGCGATGCATACATGGTATTAGCCGACAGCAGGTTATCGGTCATCTCTAAAAAATTGGTAAACTGTGCCGAAGATATCCGTTTGTTTGCCAGCAATTTGTCTATGGAATTTTGCCAGCCCTTTAAGCTCTCGTGCGGTTGGTTTTTATTGGCAAAGCCATACACCGTATTTACAAAGCTTTTAAACGGGGGCACCAACAAACGTTTTTTCGACATGGTATTGGCCAGCGCGTAAATCCACTTGCGTTCTTCGGGGGTGTAGTAGCTGCCGCTCCATACAGGCTCAAACTTTTCACGCCAGTCTTTGGCGTCCCGTTTGTCGGCTTCGGCAAAAAGGTCGTATAACTCGTCAACAAACTTAACAGGATCTTCGGTAAAAACACGCGGTGCCTGAGCCTTAAGTTGCATAAAACCAAGCACAAACAACAACGCAATAATATGTTTCAATTTCATAGAGCCAATTGTAGGAGGTGTAAAGTTAACGGATTAGCCCGATAATAGGTTTAGCGAGTTATTAACTACTTTTTTGGGGATAGGTTGTAGGGGTTAGGGTATAGGTATAGAGATTTCATGTATTACGTAATTTTAACTATCCTAATACCTTTATCTTTAAGAAAATTACAGATAAAGAAATATTCGCTACTCTTTCTTTCTACAAACTTTATACTTTTAGTGTCTTTAAAAACAACAAACCTCCACCCTGTATCTTTGAAAGATATATCATTAATTTCTATCCTATCAATGTCATTATAGGAAGTAACCTCAACACGCCCAAAAATGTCCTTTTCTTCAAAATAATCATTGTAAAAACTAATGCTTTTAGCAATCCTGAATATGAGATAAGAATATAGAAGCAGCAAGACTATTGTAATTACCAATGCTTGCCAAATAAGCCATACTTTTAACAACAAGGCGCAACATATTATAAAAATCAGGAAACCAATTCCAATAGCAATGTCTGATTTAATATGATGTATGCGCTTGCTCACTTGCTTTATCCGGTTACTCTCTGTCCTTGCACTCCATTATCAGCATTTGGCCATAGGTATAGGTAATTTCAACAAAGCCATCTTTTACCGCCTCGTTGCTGGTACCGGCCCGATGGCCCAGCACCAAATCCTCATGTACCAGAGGAAATTTTAAGTTACTGGTGATGATGCCTTTTACCGTGCCTACGGGTATTAGCGATATGATGGTACCGGCAGTGTAAAATTTACGAAAGCCCTTGCCAATAGGGTATATTACCGAATAATCATCGTACATGGTTAAATGCGCATGCGATGCGTAGCGCACCATATTGGTGATGTTGGTAATGGTATGGTCGGCACGCCAGCCGGTGGCCCAGATAATATCTATGTTTTTATACCCACGGGCAATGGCCAGTTCTATGCCTTTGTCAAGGTCTGTTTTTTCCTGGTCGGGGGCGTATATAATCTCTGAATTAGGTAATAATTCCTTGGCCTCATTAATATCAAAACGGTCAAAATCGCCCAGCAATACATCAACATGTATCAGTTGCTCCAGCACCCGCAGCAGCGACCCATCTAACGCAATCACAAATGGCTTTTCGCGCAACAGCCCTTTAGTCAACCCAAGCGAACACGCCTCTCCGTTGGCAATAATCAAACATCGTTTTCCCTCCATTAATCTACTATATCTCCGGGCAGGGTTTCCGGTTTCACCTTTACCCCGTCAAATTTTACTTCAATACCATATTCATAGTCGGTATACATATACACCATACCGTCTGTGTTAAACTTGCGCCATAAGCCATTCCGCTTACCCGACACGTACCCCCCCTCCTCTTTCTCCTTTCCGTTTTTAAAATACCAGATATGCTTGCCCTCGGGCTGGCCATTAGCATACTTGCCTTCAAAAGCCAATTCGCCGGTTGGATAGTAGTGTTTCCACACGCTGTTTTGTTCGCCGTCATTATACTCGCCCTCCATCTTCACATCACCACTGTATTCAAGCCATACGCCCTGCTTATAACCCATCACATAATCGCCTTTGGCAATAACGGTATTGGTATCAGAATATTCGGTAGAAAAGCCATCTTCCAACCCATTTATATAGCCTTCTTCGCGGCGTAAGGTGCCATCTTCATAAAACCATTTCCACTGGCCGTTGGGTTTGCCGTTTTTGTAGCTACCTGTTTGTTCCAACTTAGCCGATGGATAATAATACTTCCATACGCCTGTGCGTTTACTATCCGTATAATTTCCTTCACCACGCAATTCGCCCGTAGGGTAAAACTCTTTCCAAAACCCCTGCAACAACCCAAGGCTATCGCTCATCCCCTCGCCAGACAGTGCACCATTATCATACAGTTTTGATGAATATTTTTTTGATGTATCGGTATACTCCACATGCAAACCTATGGGTCTTCCATCAAGGTACGTGCCTTTGTTCCAGGTGCGGGTGGGCTTATCGTAAGTTACTTTAGCGTCAAACTTAGCGGTGCTTTCCGTATTGTTGGTTACTATTATATCATCCTTGTACAATATTACCAGCTTGGCGCTTCCGTTAGGATAATACTCACGGTAGTAGCCGTTCTTTTTATCATCGCGATAGGTAACTTCCGTTTGTATTTTCCCATCGGGGTAAATGGTCCGCCACTCACCCTGGCGCATGCCGCTTTTGTCTTTGCGGTTTATCTTTTCCTGAAAGGATAAGAACCCACTTTTATACTGCATGCGGGTAATGATGGTGCTGTCCTGCTCAAACTCATACGCCCAGCCATCTTCGCGGCCTTTATCATACCATGTTTTGGTTTTTATCTTTCCGTTTGGATAATAGCTATACGTATACCCATTGCGAATGTCATCAATAAAATTTTCGCTGTATTCTATAGCGCCCAACTCATCATACGTACTACGTGAGCCATTTTTCTTACCATTTTTATAGGTAATGGCACTGGTGATAATGCCTTTATCGTTATAAAATTTCCACGTGCTGTCCAGCTGAAAGTTAACCCTGTTGCCTTCTGATTTTAGTTTACCATTTTCGTGATACGATTTCCAATACCCATCGGGCTTGCCATTAACCAGGTTACCCTCGCTAAGCAGCTTGCCGTTGTCATAAAAATATTGCACAGGGCCTGTTTGCGCCGCACCTATTGTTATAAAACAACAAAACAGTAATATGGAAAGCAGCTTCCTCAATTTACCTTCTCAATGGTGTAATACAATTTAAACCCCTTTTCCATTTTAAACTTGCTGCAAGGGCACACATCAATATTTACGCCCTCTTGTGGCAGCAACTCAAACTTTTGCTGCGTAGTAATACCCTCCACTTTGTGCCATGCTGCAGCATCGCCAAAGTGATCATCTAAACACCCGTGTAGGGCTACTTGTTTCAAATTCAGCTTATCGCTTTTGTGCAACATCTGTTTGGTATCAGCATTGCAGGGCGAATGGTCATCTACTATATGCCCGAATGAAAGGTCCATACCATCAGCTTCCCAACCGGTTACATATATCCTAAAGTCTTTACCCGAAGGCACGTTTATGTAAAAATCTTCTTCAATTTTAAAGTTGCGGCGGTAGGTTTTGCCCAGGCCTTTATCCAGCACATCTTTTTTAGTACCAAACAAATCATTCAAGAAAAGCCAGTTGCCACCAACATCCATAAACACCCTAAACTCTGACGGGGTTAAGAACTCTTTGCGCTTTTTTATCTTCAGCTTTTTCACGTGAACTTTGACCCTGTTCACTGCACCATTGGTTGTGCCTGTGTCTTCATCCCAATACAAATACAATGAATAAGCCAACACAGCGGTATCAGCATCAGTCCATGGGATAGATACATTGCACAAACCCGTAGCTTGGTCTATAGCTAAGTTTACATTGCCGTTATAAGAGTTGCCTTGCGCCTTTTCTAACCTTGCCAAAAGTTTTGCATTAGCCGATGGTTTAGGCAGCGTGTTTTTAACTGTAAAATTGTAGGTGCGCCCCGCCATTTTAACAGGATTTACAAAAGCGGGCTGGCCGGGCAGGTTGTTGTAAAAAGTACCGCCATTGCCGCTGGCATATATATCTACCAATGTAGCGTATGGACCGTCAATAGATGTTTTGGCAGGCAATGCACGCTGTATGGCTAAAAAGCGCATGGGGTGTATTTCTGCCTCGGCGGGTGGGTGGCCACGGTCCCAAATCCATAAGCCCTCTATATGCACCCAATCGCCTGTCGTAGGCCAGTTCCAAATATAATCGCCCCGTTGGTGCCCTGTAGTTGAAAAGCCACAGCTTTTACCCAACCTGTTAAGCGCCGCGCAAGGGTTACCCGGGTTGCTTTGCCCAAGGCCACTCTCCCACTCCACATGCACATCGTGCTGCCGGGTTGTGTCGCCCGGTTTTCGTACCCCGTCAAACTCTTCTACAATATGGGTTTCTGTCCCCGTAAAAACCTGGTAGGCTAGCATATGTTGGAAAGCCGAATCGGGGGTAACGTTAAAGCACATATCGTGCGTGTAATGGAATAGGGGTAAATCTTCGTAACTAACCAAAGGGCCGTTATTAATGCCGAATTTATCTACCCCGCTTTTTACCATCCCTTCTAAGACCACCACGGTATCTTTACCTGCAACAGGAACCCATGTAGGCATTATGCGGTTTACATCCTGTATGGTTTTTATACCAAACAGTTTAATGGTATCAAAACAAGGTGTGCAGCCCACTTCTGATTCTGTTGAATACCTTGTACGTTGCCCGTTGGCAATCGTAAATAACAGAAGTAAAACAACTATAATGAAAAGACTTGGATACCTAACTGGCATGTGGTATATTATTTATGCCAAATATAGGAAAGAAAGGGCTTTGGCTTGCACAATGGGTTAGCGCAAAAGAGAAGCCCGCGTTAAAAAATGGTTTACAATATGCGAACCTGCAATAAACAATGCACCAAAGGCATGTAGCAGGTAGCTGTGAGCAAGGTTTAAAAAGGTGCCGGCAGCAATTAATAAAAAGCCGGTAATGCAAATTGCCAAGGCAGTAAGCTTTTGATGGTAGCTAAAATAGCCTCGGAATAAGGATATGGATGCAATGGCAAAACTGATAGCAATAATAATTGCTTCGAACAAGGGGTTGGCTAAAAAGGCAAGGCCTGTCATAGGCAACGAAGCAAGCAACAAAGGCATAAAAGCGCAATGCACAGCACAGATAAACGAGGCTATAAAGCCAGCTGTATCTAAACGGGTAGATTGTTTGTATGTACTTTGAATATCTTCCATTTTAATTATCGTTGCAAAAATACAACTTATTTGCAACAATGTTGCAAATAACCGATTGAATTTTTATAATTTTGTAGTGGAATGAAGAAACATACCCACGGGAATGGAACCACGTTGCTGGAAAACCACAAGTTGCGGATAACACCTGTACGCCAGCAGGTGTTGGGCTTATTTATGGGCAAGCCCCATGCCTTAAGCCATTCTGATATTGAGCAAATCCTTGTGGGTGACTTTGACCGTGTTACTATTTACCGCACTCTTACAGCATTTGTTGAAAAAGGGCTGGTGCATAAGATACCTGCTGAAAATGGTGTGGTACGTTACGCCCTTTGCAAAGATACCTGCAGTGAAGAAGCCCACCACCACAGCCATGTGCACTTTAACTGCGGTGCCTGCGGACAAACATTTTGCCTTGAGAATATTAGTGTGCCATCCATAACTTTACCGCAAGGCTATACGTTTACTGATATGAACTACCTGGCAACAGGTACCTGTAAAAACTGCAATAAAGTATAGCAATAAAAATTGGTTAATCATACCAGCAGTAGCATTTGCACTGGCTTGCAACAGCAGCAGCAAACCTACTGTTGAAGAGGACGCCAAAGTGGCGAAAGAAAGCGATTCTATTGCTAATGCCGCCGATGATTTTTTGAACGATACTACGGCACAGGATACGGCGAAGAAAGAAGAAATAACTGAGAAGTATCTACTTTCTAACCACACTTTTTACCCCGTAATACTTTGCCAGGCTGCGATTGTACCAGTGGGTAGCACTGGTGTCTAAATCCATGTGGAGGATGGTGTTGGGGTAATAAGTAAACCCATCGAACACAATATTTCCTTTATTATCCGCTAATACTTTGTAGCGATTATCAACCTGCTGTTTATAGGTGCTCATATTAACCAAATCAGTAACGGCATAGCGCAGATTAGAGCGAAAACCAACATATACAAGGCTTGTAAAAACCACGGCATATTTCATTTTATTTTTATACCAACGAGAACCGAAATACGGTTTATAATAAATAAGCAAAGCGGGTATATATAGTATACTAAAAGCAATAAACGCGTAATTAATTATTCGTAAAGGAATAAAATCCATTTCGAAAACCCAGTAGTACGGAAAGAGTATTAAAGGTATTACTCCCAGCGAACCGAAGAGCATATATTTAGCTCCCGTTTTAACTTGTTGTGATGGACGATAGCCGGGCGTTGCAATAGCCAGTATTATAACAATTACGACCGTAAATAAATTCAGCAGGAAAAAGTCTACTGCAATATCAAACGACTTAACAACAGTGCCAATAGCCAGGTTTAGCTTATGCATAGCAAAGTCTTCAACCGGAGCGGCAAGCCCTTCGCTCCTGTGAAAATTACCCGGTGATAATAATCCAACCATTGAGAAAATCACCACCGATGTTAATACTGCATAATAGTATTTCGGTAATTTTATTTTTCGTGTTATGTGGTATACAAATAGTGTTACTACAACCACCAGCATAAGTATTGCAGCCAACTCGCACGTACCGGCAATAAAAACAGGCAGTATACACGCCATTAGTTTATTTTCTTTCATCAAAAAATAGCCCCAATAAAACATGCCTATTAACCCAATAGTGTATGAGTATGATGAACTGTACCAATAAACCAGCTCAGCCGTATTTGGCATTAGTAACCACCAATAGAGCAACATAATACCGGCTACCAATTTAGCCTGCACTATGCCCAAACGCTTAGCCCCTTCTTTAAAAAATAAAAAAGCCGAATGGTTAAACCCAATAAAAATTGCAAACACAAATACCCTGTATAACCAAAAGCTGTGGCTACTTAAAGGATTTAATAAACCGGTAATTGCAATAGCTGTATAGCGCCCGCTTAAATGGGTATATCCCCAGTTTAAAAACTCTAAAAACGAGCGTGATTGTGTATCAATGAAGAAGGAATAATCATCTGAAACAGGATAGGTGAAAAATGCGAGTATGAAAAAAGGCAGTAGCCCAATGCCAAGCATCCCAAAGGGGAATTGCCTGCTATTGAGTATCTGCCTCCATTTCATGCGGGGAAAATACAAATTATATATACGCAGGCTTACTTGCCATTGCGTAGCACATCAACCGCTTTGCCAAAGGTTTTATCGTTTTTGTGCAGGGTACGGTAAACCGCCTCGCTGCCACCTACCGAACGGCCTATAATGGCTTTCATGTTTTCTTTGATAAGGAACGATGAACGTTGCAATTGGAAAGTGTTTACAGGTACCCCTTTGCTTACGCCATAGTTTACCAAGTCGTTCAGCATGGCATCATCAACCACAAAACCATCGGCATAGGTTTTAGCGTTGGGGTAACGGGCCTTTAACGAAGCACGGTTTTTATCTACATAGTTCAGGGCAAAATCGTTGATAAGGCCTTTGCTGCTTAATGCGGTGTAGTATGGGGTAAACCCTGTAGTATCCAGCGGCACAAAAATATCGGGCATAATGCCACCACCGCCATAAACTACTTTGCCTTTAGGGGTGCGGAAAATGTTTTTCTTATCCAGTTTTACACTGTCTACATTCTCCAACTCACCAGTATCAAAACGTTTGCTTACCTCATCGTAATAATCTTCGGAACCAGGTAAAAATGGCTTTTGAATGCTGCGACCTGTTGGGGTATAGTAGCGTGCTATGGTCAGGCGCAGTGCCGAACCGTCTTTTAACTCCTGCTGGTGCTGCACCAGCCCTTTGCCAAAGGTACGGCGGCCTATAATGGTTGCCCTATCGTTATCTTGCACGGCACCTGCTACAATCTCGCTTGCCGATGCTGAGCCTTCATCAACCAAGATAACAAGCGGGCTGCTTTCAAACACGCCACGACTGGTAGCAAAATTATCTTTACGCGGGTAGCTGCGGCCTTCGGTATATACAATTAGTTTCCCTTTGCTTAAAAACTCGTCGGCAATGTCAATAGATACATCCAGCAATCCACCGGGGTTGTCGCGCAGGTCGAAGATTAGTTTCTTCATGCCCTGACCTTGCAGGGTGGTAAATGCATCAATAAACTCGTTGTAGCTGGTCTCTGCAAAGCGGGTTAGGCGTATATAGCCAATATCGCCATCTACCATATAGGCTGTTTCAATACTATGGATAGGTATTTTGCCACGGGTGATTGTAAACTCGAGCGGCTTTTTCATATTCCCTGCACGTACAATACCTACACGCACCTTAGTGCCCCTGTCGCCACGCAGTTTTTTAATTACATCTTCGTTCTTGATGCCTTTGGAGGCTACGTTTTCGTCTTCTATTTTAACAATACGGTCGCCGGCACGTATGCCTACCTTATCAGAAGGGCCACCTGCAATGGCTGCTACAACCCAAATAGTATCGCGCTGTATGTTGAACTCTACACCTATACCCTCAAAGTTGCCTTCCATCGACTCGTTAACACCTTTTAAATCTTCGGCCGGAATGTAGCCTGAGTGAGGGTCGAGGTGAGGAAGCAATAGGGTTAGGGCAAGCTCTGTAAGCCTTTTCTTGCTAATGGTATCTACATACTCATCGTGTATATAATCAATAACGGTTTCGAACTTTCCGCTGCCGCTACCGGAAGAAAAAACACCTCCGCCGCCGGGAGATAATTGGGTACCTAAAAAGATGCCTACCAGCAACACGGTCGCAAAGGCTAAAGGCAGGTAAATATAGGGCGAACGATTTTTAATCATATTGCAAATATAACGGCATTTGTGATGGGGCAAATTAAATTATTAAGCCAATGCCTGTTAAGTATTTAAACTGAGAAACGATATTTATGTTTTAATAAATTTCACCTAATCGCCTTACGCTTTGAAGGTGAGTATATCCTTCAACATGTGACTATTATCTACCAGAGTTATTAAGGGTTATAAGCTATTATGATAACTTTTGGGGCATTTAGAAATAAAGGAGCGCGGCTCTGTGTTAAAAACAATGGTGTTGGAGTTGCAAAAATGTGTTAGGAATGGAAGTGGCAGTCCCGAATGAAATGAGAGCTATAACGGACAACCATGCCCAACCGATGAGGGAACGCACTAAAATAATACATATACTAAAAGGTTTAACTCTTTATAACTTAGGCAAAAGGCCGATAACCATTGATATCAGCATTACTATCAGCATTACAATGAAGACCATATTATGGTGTTTTAAGATTAGTTGGTATTTACTTAGTATGCATATGATGCATAATTATTACAAAAAGTTACAGATAATTGTGCATTTTTTCAAAAATATTTAAATATTGGTTTGGCTCCCTTACTGCAATAGTTTAATTAACTAAGAATACAGGAAAATGTTGAACGATTTACAATATTGTTTTTTTTTATCCGTCAACCCTAACATAAAGCGATAAAAAGTGGAAATTGCAACGGTGGCTATACAGCGTGAAAAAAAAGTATCAGAATGGTTTGCCAGCTACGGCAAACGGCTGCTATCTTTTATAAGCAAACGTGTTAGCGATATTGATGAGGCCGAAGATATCGCGCAAGACGTTTGGCTTCAGGTAAGCCGACACCCTAACATTGACGATATTGAGGAGATTGGCAGCTGGTTATTTACATCGGCACGCAACAGGGTTATTGACAGCTACCGCAAAAAACGCCCGGTAACCATGAACAAACTCGTGATGCATAACGAGGATGGTGAAGAAGGTAGCCCCGACGAATTTTACTTTGACCAATGGGCAGAACATACCCTGCCCGACCGTACAGTGGAGAGCAAGGAGTTTTGGAGAGAGCTGTATAAGGTATTGGACACTATCCCCCAGGAACAGCGGGATGTGTTTATCGCTAATGAGTTGTACGACATCAGTTTTAAAGAGATGGCTGAAGAAAGTGGCCTATCTATAAACACCCTGCTGGCGCGTAAAAGGTACGCGGTGTTGCACCTGCGTAAGCATTTTGAAAAATGGAGAAAGTAGTATTATTAAAACAAGACAAGTAAAAAATTATAAGGATATGAAAGCAAAATGGATTGTTAAAGCCATAGTAGGCGGCCTGTTATTTGTAGCCGCAATGGGCTTGGTAACTATGTGGCTTTGGAACGCACTGGCAATTGACTTATTTGGCGCCCCTGAAATAAATGTATGGCAAGCTTTAGGGCTGCTGGTGCTGGGCCGTCTGCTAACAGGAGGTTTTGGCGGGCACCACAAAGGTGGCTGGGGCGAACACTGGAAACAGAAACGTATGAAAGAGCATATGATGAAGGAGCGTTGGGGTAGCATGAATGACCAGGAGCGTAAGGAGTTTATGGAGAACTGGAAAAAGCGCAACTATTGCGGCCCGTTTGAAATGAAGGACAATGAAGAGAAGCGTAATATTGAAACGGCAGATTAAAGTAGATTTGTGATTAATAGGTTTTAAGCCGCGGTATAAGAGTATCGCGGCTTTTTTGTTTCTTTAAGGTATGAAGTTTGAGTTAAAGGCTTGGTTTATTTATTTAGGTATGCTGTTTTCGCTGGTGTATTTTGCTGTGGAGATTGCTGTTGCAAATAATATTTTTTTTAACCGCAGGTATCAAACCTGGAATGACACCACGTTTAAAGAATCGTTGGCGGTTTTCTATTCGCTAACAGATACAATATATAGTGGCAGTACAATTGCTAGTTTGTCTTTTCTTGCACTAGCAAACATCTATTTTTGGCAAAAAAGGAAAGGATATTTTTTTCTTTTAACCATACTTTATGTTGCCATAACCAGCAGTGTTTATTATTGGTTGATGGAGAAAGTATTTATCCTGAAAAAGCAAAACAATATTTGGGATGGGGGCTTTTCTTTAAACTATTTCGCCCCTGTGGTTATTACCATACTATTTGCTTTGGGTGTGTTGGTTAACTACATCACCATTAAGTATTTGCACAAGCAGAAAATGAAAACGGCATAAACTCCTATATTTGCAAGGCATATGCAACAAATAAAACTGGTAACAATAATAGGGGCGCGCCCACAGATAATTAAGGCTGCGGCGTTAAGTAGGGCTATACGCAATCATTTTGCTGAGAGTATAACGGAAGTAATTGTGCACACAGGGCAGCATTACGACGAAAGTATGTCGGCGGTGTTTTTTGAGGAGCTTGGGGTACCTAAAGAAGACTACAACCTGAATGTGGGCTCTAAAAGTCATGGCCACCAAACAGGTGCTATGCTTGCGGGAATTGAAGATATATTGCTGAAAGAAAAACCCGATGCGCTTGTTGTATATGGCGATACCAATTCTACGCTTGCCGGGGCGTTGGCAGCGGCTAAACTTTTAATACCAGTAATACATATTGAGGCGGGGTTGCGCTCTTTTAACAAAACGATGCCCGAAGAGATAAACCGCATTACGGCCGACCATGTTAGTACCTTATTGTTTTCGCCTACTACAGCGGGTTTTTTAAACCTGGTGCGCGAAGGATTTTTACCTGCCAACGAAGGCCCGTTTACGGCAGACAACCCCAACATATACCATAGCGGAGATTTGATGTTGGATAACAGCCTGTATTTTGGTGAAGTATCGGGCAAGAAAAGCACCCTGCTTAAACAGCTTGACATAGAAGAAAGCCCCTTTGTTTTGGCTACAATACACCGCAATGCCAACACCGACGATGCGGGGAGGCTATCAGCGCTGTTCTTGGCGTTGAACAACATTAGTGTTGAGAATAACCTGACTATAGTGTTGCCCCTGCACCCGCGTACCCGCAAAATGCTGGATACGCATTTGCAACCCGAAGCAAAAGCATCTGTTGAAAAGAATGCCCGTTTAATTATTACTGAACCGGTGGGATTTTTGGATATGATAGCGTTGGAGAAGAATGCTAAGATGATAATAACTGATAGTGGCGGGGTGCAAAAAGAGGCGTACTTTTTTAATAAGCCGTGCATAATACTACGCCCGGAAACCGAGTGGGTGGAGATTGTTGAAGGAGGTGCCGCTATTTTGGTTGATGCCGATTATGGGCGGACAATGAAAGCTTTTGCAGATTTGAAAGACAAAGCAATAGATTATAAGCCTATTTTTGGTGATGGAAAAGCGGCTGAATTTATTTGTGGAGAAATAGTAAAACACATTAAACCCCGCAAATAAAAAACAATTTAATTTGCACATATGAGATTATTAATAAAGATATTTTTATCGGGTGTGGCTGCTTTTTTAACAGGTATGCTATTACACCCACACGTAAGGATTGGTTATGGGGACAAACCCGACTTTTTACTGTCGTTATTTTTGGCTATTGTATTATCATTTTTAAATACATTTTTAAAGCCTTTGCTGCTAATACTAACCATACCTATTACAGTGTTTACGTTTGGCATATTCCTTCTGTTTATTAATGCGATAATACTATACATTGCAACATTGATATTGCCAGAGTTTCAAATAGATAGTTTGTGGTGGGCTATATTGTTCAGCTTAATATTAAGTATCATCACATCGTTACTAGAAAGCATTTTAGGCACCAAAAAACGCAACCTGCCCAACGAGTAAACCCGGATGGAAATATACAACCACAAAGACTGGCTTAGTATTTTCAGGGTAACACGCTCTGATACCGCCTGGAAACTTGCCCCTCTAATTTTTGCAACCGCAGCCTATACCCTTATTATTGTATTGGTTGAAGTGCATTATATGCACTTGGCAGAAACCAATTGGATAAAGAACATACCAATAATGCATACCTTGCTTGGTTTTGCCATATCTATGCTGTTGGTTTTCCGAACCAATACTGCGTACGACCGTTGGTGGGAAGGGCGCAAACTTTGGGGCGCATTGGTAAACAACAGTCGTAACCTGGCTATGAAGCTGGATGCTATATTAGATGCGAATGATAAAGAAAACCGCGAATTTTTTAGAAAGACGATAGCGCTTTATGCTAACGCGCTGCGCAGGCATTTGCAACTAGAGAGTACGCGGGTGATGCTTGACGAGCTTGAACACCCCGAACTGACCAGCCTTGACCTATCGAAACACCTGCCCAACCAGATTGCAGCGCTTATGTTTAAGCGCATTAACAAGCTGCATAGAGAGGGTAAAATAAGCGCTGAACAGTTGATTAATATTAATGCAGAACTAACATCGTTTACCGATATATGCGGCGCCTGCGAGCGGATTAAAAACACGCCTATCCCGTACTCCTACAGTTCTTTTATTAAGAAATTTATTTTTATGTATGTGGCTACGCTGCCGTTTGGTTTTGCAGTATCGATGGGGTATTACGCGGTGATGGTTGTGGCTTTCATATTCTATGTTTTAGCTAGCCTTGAGCTGGTAGCTGAAGAGATTGAAGACCCGTTTGGGTTTGATGCCAACGACTTGCCTATGCAGAAGATTGCAGACAATATTAAGAAGCATGTTGGGGAGTTAATCTGACATATGACAATTAATATCTATCAGAATTGACTGTTGGATATTAGATATAATCTATCAGATTTACTCCAATACCTTCGTTTTCATAGAGCTGTAACGGAGGATGAAGAAGGCTACTACGGCTATGGCGGCGTACATTCCTGCATCGGTATATTCTTTAAATATAAGTTTGCCGATAAAGAAGAGTGTTGAATAAATCATAATGATTGACGACAGCCAGCATAATACCAAATAGCCAGGTTTGCCCACGTTGGTGGGCAGTGTAAACTTACCCCAGTTACCCATAGGGCGCACTTTGTTGTAGAAATGTGAAAGGGTAGCATCAGACTCGGGCTTAGTCATAAATGTTACCACAAGCCACGTTACGGTAGTAAAAGCTACAGTGATGAAGAAGGTAATTTTATTACTTTGCCAGTACACTAAATCATCGCCGGTTACAAGTTTACCCTCGATACCAAATTTACACACAGCGAAAGCGATGAAAGGGGCTATGGTAGCGGCAATCTCACTCCAGGCATTTATACGCCACCAATACCAACGCAATATAAGCACCAGGCCAAGGCCCGCGCCACACTCCATTATAAACGACCAAACACCTGATATAGAAGTGATTTTAGTTGAGACCCATAGTGCAATAACCATAACCAAAAGGGTAACCACACGCGCCGCCATAACGTAGTGCTTCTCGGCCTTGTCTTCGTTTTCAAAACTACTTACAGGGCGCGTAAAACGCTTGTAAAGGTCGTTTACCAAGTAGCTGGCGCCCCAGTTTAGCTGGGTAGAAATGGTTGACATATACGCCGCCAGAAAGGCTACTAAAAGCATACCTTTTAAGCCTGCAGGAAGAAAATCGTTCATGGCCATGACATATCCATCGCCGGGGTGTGCTAGGCCGGGGTAAAGCACCAGGCTGCAAAGGCCTACTAATATCCACGGCCAGGGGCGCAGGGCATAGTGGGCAATTTGAAAAAACAGGGTTGCAAAGATGGCATGCTTCTCATTCTTAGCACTCATCATCCGCTGGGCTACATAGCCGCCGCCGCCGGGCTCAGCACCGGGGTACCACGAAGACCACCACTGCACGCCCACAAAGGCAATAAACGTAAGCCAGGTGATGGAAAAAGCCCCGCCTGCAGCGCCACTTTTACCAACAGAGGGAAAGAAATCGAACGCCCAGGGCTTATCGGCCAGTTGGGTTTTAAGCCCATCAATACCACCAATTTTATCGCTATTAACCACAATTACGGCAAGTATAATACAACCTGCCATAGCAATAAGGAACTGGACAGCATCGGTAACCGCTACGCCCCACAAGCCTGAGAGTGACGAGTAGAATGCTGTGATAACCATAGCCGCCGCTGTGTATAGCAGTACCTGATCGTCGGGCAGGCCAAACATAATTTTAAGTATGCTCATAAGGGCCACGTTTACCCAACCGATGATAAGGGTGTTCATTATCAACCCCAGGTAAACCGCTTTAAATCCGCGTAAGAAACCCGCTTGCTTGCCACCGTAGCGAAGCTCTATAAACTCGAGCTCTGTCAACACCTCGGCCCGGCGCCACATGCGGGCGAAGAAGAAGGTGGTAAGCATGCCGCCGGTAAGGGCGCTCCACCATATCCAGTTGCCTGAGATGCCATTTTGCACTACCAGCTCGTTTACGGCCAAAGGCGTATCGGCAGCAAATGTGGTTGCCACCATGCTTATGCCTGCCAAGTACCAAGGCATATTGCGCCCGCCAAGGAAAAACTCTGACGAACTTTTGCCGGCACGTTTGCTGTACCATAAGCCAATACCCAGCGACAGTGCAAAGTATGCCGCGATAATTACCCAGTCGATTGTTTCTAACATAGTAGTGCATTTCCCTCACCCCAACCCTTCTCCCGATGGGAGAGGGGCTAAGAAGAGCTATTGTATAGTAAATTAAGTAAGATTGAGGTTGTGGTTAACGGGTAGGTTTTAGTACTTTTGAACAAAAGAACGTTACTATGGCATCATTTGATATTGTAAGCAAAGTAGACCACCAAAGCCTTGACAATGCTATAAATGTGGCGCGTAAGGAAATTACCACCCGCTACGATTTTCGCGACAGCAAAACAGAGATTGACTTTGACAAGAAGGGTATGAGCATAACCATTACTACAGAGAACGATATGCGCATGGAGGCTATTGAAGATGTGCTGCGCAGCCGGATGATGAAGCAAAAGATAGACCCCGCGGTGCTCGATTTTGGTAAAGAGCATTATGCCAGCGGCAACATGATACGCAAGGATATCAAAATAAAAGAGGGCATTGACAAAGACACCGCCCGCAAGATTGTGAAGGATATTAAAGACTCTCGCCTAAAGGTGCAGCCCCAGATTATGGACGACCAGGTGAGGGTATCGGCAAAGTCGATAGACGACCTGCAAAGCACCATGGCCATTGTTAGGGGTAAAGACTACGAGACGGCCCTGCAGTTTACGAATATGAAATAGGTAGTTCCCGGTTGACAGTTGTCAGTTATAAGTTGAAATATTTCCAATAGAATGAATGCTCTTAAAATAGTAGTAGTGGTGTTGTGTGTAGCCAGTGCTTTGTTTGGTTTGATGCTGAACACCAACAACAAGCAAATGGCTGAAACATCGGCTAACAACGCCAACCCCAAACTAACCTACCCACCGGCGGCAGAGTTTAAAACGGCCTCTACATCGGCCTTTGTTACCGCCGGTTTTGCGGCAGTGTTGGCTATATTGCTGTTTATGAATAACCGTAAAATGCTGGTGGCTTTTGCGCTGTTCACCATCGTGTCGCTTATCCTGTCGTACTACCTGCAACCCGAGTATGCCAAGGTGCAAGATGGTCCCGCAACAAGCAAAGAGCTGGGGCTGATACAACTGTTTACGGGCAACGTAGCCGCCTTTGGGGCTATTATGTTCGCCCGCGGCCAGGGCAAAGAACAATTATAAATGCCCTTAAAACACTTGTGCAGTGCCCACCCGCACTTGCTAATTTAGCCCAATACCTTACTTTTTGCCGCTGTATTTTTACTTAAAACTTAAACGTACCAACGCATGAAGGTTGTATTAAAAGTGCTGATAGCCTTGCTTGGATTAGCCAGCATTACCATAGGCTTTTTACTATTTAAACGCAACGCCGACCTGGCAGCCGAAGTAGCATCGCTGGGCAACACCATAGGGCTTTTACCCACCGAAAACGCTTTTAAAAATGCCGCAATTAGCCCGGTAATAGCAGCACTAAGCTCTTTTGTGGTAGTGGTACTATCCTTTTTAAAAACACCCGGCACCACCACGGTTGCTGGTGTGGTTAGCATGGGTTTATTAGCAGCATCGTACTTTCTTCAACCCGATTATAACGCAAGCCTTATTAGCGGGGAGCTTAGCCGCGACATTGCCCTAAACCAGCTGTTTGCAGGAGTTATAGCATCGAGTGTGGCACTTATACTATCGCAACAAAAAGATAAACCTATACTTAGGTATGCTTAGTTTTTTATTTACGGTTAGTACAGTTGAGTAAAAAGTCCTGCTACACATAGTGGCGGGATTTTTTATGCTTTGCAATTCATTATGCATTTTGAATTATGCATTCTGAATTACACCTCTATCCCCGTATGCTCTGCAATAAGGGCTTTTATCTCTTTGGCATTATCCATAACCATGCTGTGGCCTGCGCCCTTTATAAGCACTACCGGCTCGGTAATGTAGCGTATGGGGAACAGCGGGTCTTTACTGCCGTGTATATGCAAAATATTCTCGGGGTACTCTGTATTTTTCCAACCCAGCACGCGGTCTATCACCCAGTGGATGTAGTCGCCGCCGGTGGTGTATACCATGTTAAAGAAGGTGTTCCACTCGCGGGTTTCTTTAGGCGCAAAAAAGCGGCTGGCAAAGCCCCCCAGCTGTATCACCCGTGGCGATACCCTTTTGTGCAAACGCAGCAGGTGGATAAGGTTTTTATACCATGCCAGTTCGTCCTCGTGCTTAACGCTGCCCAGCAGAATTACTTGCTTTACGGTAATGTGCTTGGCAATTTCTACCGCCAGCACCCCGCCAAATGATGTACCTATCAACACCGGGTTAGGCTCGGTAATATGCGTAGCCAGGCGGCCTGCAAAATGCGCAAGTGTTTCGTTCTTTTCAGGCTCGGGGTATACAACGTAGTGAAACTCGCTGTTATCGCCCGTGGCAAAGTTTTTAAATATGCGGCCGTCGGCTAATAGGCCCGGCAACATATAAATGTTGTTCTTGGTAGTATCAGCTTTCGGAGTGCTGTTTTTTGTATCCCCCACTTTATTGGTATCTAAATGTTGTGTCGCGTTCATGCTTATTTTTTAGCGCCATATTCCATCAAATAGGCCTTTATAAAATCGTTTATCTCCCCATCAAGCACCTTTCCGGTGTCCGATGTTTCGTGGTCCGTCCGCAGGTCTTTAACCAGTTTATACGGGTGTAAAACATAGTTACGTATTTGCGACCCCCACTCTATTTTCATTTTTGTGCCCTCGGCTACCGCCTTAGCTTCGTTCCTTTTACGCAGTTCCTGCTCATACAGTTGCGACTTTAGCATTTTCAACGCCAAATCTTTATTCCGTAACTGCGACCGCTCCTTCTGACACTCAATAATAATGCCCGATGGTTTGTGGTGCAACCTAACGGCCGTTTCTACCTTGTTTACGTTTTGGCCGCCGGCACCGCCACTGCGGAAGGTGTCCCACGTTACATCGCCTAGGTTTATCTCTATGTTTATGCTATCATCAATAAGCGGGTAAACGTATACCGAAGCGAACGATGTATGGCGCTTGGCATTACTGTCAAACGGCGATATGCGCACCAACCGGTGCACACCACTTTCGCCCTTTAGGTAGCCGTAGGCAAACTCCCCTTCTACTTCTATAGTTACAGATTTTATGCCCGCCCCGTCTCCATCCTGTTTGTCAATTTCGCTGGCTGTGTAGCCGTTACGCTCGGCCCAGCGCAGGTACATACGCATCAGCATCTCGGCCCAGTCCTGGCTCTCGGTGCCGCCAGCACCCGAGTTAATAGTAAGTACTGCACCCAGGTGGTCTTCCTCGCCACTCAGCATGTTTTTAAACTCCAGCTCCTCTATCAACTGCACCACACGGGAATGCTCCGTGTCAATTTCTTTTTCGGTAGCCGCTTCCTCTTTGTAGAATTCAAAAAGCACAGTAATGTCGTCTACGGCTTTGGCAACCTTAGCATACGCATCTGTCCACACTTTTTTTTGCTTAATGCCCTTTAGCAATACTTCGGCAGCCTTGGGGTCGTCCCAAAAACCATCGGCGTGGCTCTGCGCCTCTTCGGCGGCAATAGCCTGTAGTTTGCTGTCAATGTCAAAGGTAGCCGTGCAGGGCCTTAGTGCGCTGCACGAGTTCGTCTATCTGCTCGGCGGTAATCATTTGGGCAAATGTAATAATTTTAGCGTACAGCGTTAAGCGTGGAGCGTATAGGAAAATAAGATATGGACACCCGCTGATTATAGAATTGTCAACCGCTCCTTTCTATATTACAAGAGTGTTAGCAAACAACAAGTAATGATACTGGCATAAATCATGATTCAGACAATTAAAGTACCTTTGCAGCACCTAAGTACTTCCAGCACAATGTATAAAAAGAACCTGCTTTATGTTTTTGCCGTAGCAGCGGCAGTAGTGGCTTTGCAGGCCTGTAAGCCGATGCGCATGATAGTGTATAACGCACCTAAAATAAATACCTATAAGGTTTTTAAGGCCGATACGGTGTACCCATCAGAAACGCCCTATCGTTTTTACGAGGCAGGAAATACGCGTGCGCTGGGCAAGCAGATTATGGTGGCCAGCCACCCGCTGCACCCGGTATCGGTAACGTTGGATGGGTATTTAGAGAAATCGAAGACACGGTCGTTCCTTATCATTCGCAACGATACGATTTTGTATGAGCGGTATTTTAAGGGTTACGAGGCGGATAGTAAGGTGACGACATTTTCAGTTGCTAAATCGTTTTTAAGCGCTATGCTGGGCGTTGCTATTGACAGGGGTTTGGTACAGGGGGTTAAGCAACCTATATGTGACTACTTTCCTGAACTGAACCGCGACAAGCTGGGTGGCGTTACGATTGAGCATTTGCTAAGACATACATCGGGCATCAGGTTTAAGGGCGCGGGGCACCAGTACTACAGCAACAATATAATCAAGCAGTATAACAAGCGCCTGGGCCTTCGATGGCAGCCGGGCACGCGTTTTAAATACGATAATGCAAACTCGCAAACATTAGGTATATTATTAGAAAGGACATTTAAAAAGCCATTATCTAAAATTCTGGAAGACGAGATTTGGAAGCCTTGCGGTATGGAGCTGCCCGTTACGTGGAGCAAAGACAACAAGGGCAGTGGGCAGATAAAAGCCTTTTGCTGCCTTAACGGTGCCACCCGCGATTTTGCCAAATTTGGCCGCCTGTTCCTTAACAAGGGCAACTGGAACGGCAAGCAGATAATACCTAAAGAATGGGTAGAACAAAGCACTAGTCCTGATACATCGCTGGGTGGTCTGCGTACCGAAAAGTACCATTGGTGGATGTTGCCCGACAGCGACGGTGCTTACTATGCTGGTGGCTTATATGGCCAGTACATTATTGTATACCCCGAGAAGAACCTGTTGATTATCCGCTTTGCAGAGCGTAACCTGCAGCCGGAAGATGAAATTCAAAACTTTTTCAGGGAGGTTATTGAGCAGTTGTAAAATATTTATAAACCAATATAATAAAAGCTCTACCTCTACCCTGTTTTATGTTTTTTCTCAGAAACAGACAGGTAAGCCATAGGCGTCTTTAATACAATTTTTAAGTAAAAACGTACAAATACTTGCTTTTATATCATTAAAAAAACGGTCAGTTATATTTTTTTTTAAGCAACAAAAGCAAACCAAAAGCATTGTAAATAAAGGGATACAGAAGCAGATGCTAAATTATACCCATACTATAACATGCCTGTAAATTACTATGTAAGAATTTAACTAATAGCGAATTTATTAATAGATGTAGTAGGTAAATCTTTGTCGCATTAATAACCACCAACATTAATGCGCTATGAAAACTCCTTTACAAGGTGTTAATTTTACAGACAACCAACCTGTAAAAACCAAACAAAGCAAAACCGTTCATAATCCCCTAACAAGGTTTATTACGGCACTACTAGTGTTATTTATTTTTCAAGCCTATGGGCAAACATCGCAAACCTTTACATCAAACGGTACTTATACTGTACCAGCGGGTGTAACCCAGCTAGTTGTTGAATGTTGGGGCGGTGGCGGTGCCGGTGGCGGTGCCACAGGTAACCCTGCAGCCGGTGGCGGCGGTGGCGGCGGCGCTTATGTAAAAAGCACAGTAAACGTTACCCCAGGTACTACCTATACCGTAACGGTAGGGGGTATTAAAACAGCTACCACCACCAGCAGTGCGGCTACCAACAAAGGTAACCCATCGTGGTTTGGGAGTACCTCTACCATCTTTGCCGAAGGTGGCAATGGTGGCGCACCTGCTACTTCTAACAATTCAAATGGTGCTGGTGGTACAGGTACTACCGCAGCCAGTATTGGTACGTTAAGGTATGCAGGCGGCAATGCAGCAGCAGGTAACTTCAACAACAATACACTTGGTGGTGCAGGTGGTGGCGGTGCAGGTTCTACCGGTGTTGGCGGCAATGCAGCTGCAGGCGTAGGTGGCACAGGCACAACCCTAAACGGTGGCAAAGGAGCTAACGGTGTAGCCAATTCAACACCTGGTGCAGCTGGTGCCAGCTATGGCGGTGGCGGGTCTGGCGGTAAAGCCAGAAACAATACCGACCGTGCAGGTGGGTCTGGTGCTGGTGGTTTAGTTATTGTAACTATACCAACCCCTGCAAATGATAACTGTTCGGCTGCTACAGCCCTAACCCTTGGAGGAAGCGCTGTTACAGGCGATATAAATATGGCGACAACCAGCCTTGCTGCTTGCACAGGTGCTGATGCTTATGATGTATGGTACTCATTTACAACTACATGCTCTGGCAACCATACCATTACTGTTGACCCCAGCAACTCATTCAACGCTGTTGTTCAATTATACAATGCTTGCGGCGGTACAGTAGTAACTCCAAACTCAGGCGGAAGCTGCGTTAATGCTGGTGGCGATAACGTTAACGAAACGCCTACCTATAACTTAGCATCAGGTACAACATACTATGTACGTGTATACGATTATAATTTAACAGCTGCAGGTTATCCTGCAACTACTACTTTTACAATTGCAGTATCTACTCCGCCCTTACCAACAACCGCTGCCGCAGGACCCGACCAAACAGGTTCAGCAACGTGCGGAGCAACAGCACTAACATTAGGCGCTAATAATCCGTCTTCGGGCACAGGTTCATGGTCTATTGTATCAGGAACAGGCGGCTCATTTGTTAATGCATCAAGCTTTAACTCTACATTTAACGGAACTTTAGGCTCAACCTATACTCTGCGATGGACAATCTCAACATCGGGCTGTACCCCTTCAACAGACGATGTTACAGTAGCCTTTAACCTTAACCCAACAGCTAATGCGGGCCCTGACCAAACATCATCAGCAACCTGCGGTTTAACTACTGTTACGTTAGCCGCAAGTATGAATGCTGGAACAGGTACCTGGAGCATTATTTCGGGCACCGGAGGCTCATTTAGCAATACCTCAAGCCCAACTTCTACCTTTACCGGTACAGCAGGTTCTACCTATACTTTACGTTGGACAGTTACGAACTCGCCTTGTACACAAACAGCTACCGATGATGTTGTAATTACATTCAACCGTAACCCTGTATTGGTAATATCTACCCCTGCTGCGGTTTGTAGCAACACTCCGGGTGGTGTTAACTTAACTGCAAGCGCTGTAACAGCAGGTAGCACTGGCGGTGGCACATTATCTTACTGGACTAACGCCTTGGCAACAAACGCACTTTCAAGCCCGTCGGCCGTTACTACCAGCGGTACATACTACATTAGAAGCCTTACGTCTGCAGGTTGTGTTGATATTGAACCTGTAACTGTTACCATAACACCACTGCCAGTAGCTACATTTAGCTATACCCAAAGCCCTATTTGTAAAAATGGCAGCAACCCACTACCAACATTTAGCGGTGGCGGAGCAGCCGGTACCTTCTCTTCAACAGCAGGCTTATCTTTTGTAAGCACAGCTACAGGGCAGGTTAACTTATCATCAAGTACTGCAAATACTTATACTGTAACCAACACACGCGCTGCCGCGGGCGGCTGCGCTGCAGTTACAGCTACCAGTACCATTACAATTACCAATCCCCCAACAGCAACTATAGCGTATTCGGGCAACCCATTTTGTAGGTCGGTAACTACTGCGGCGGTAACACGTACAGGCAGCACAGGCGGCACTTATTCAGCATCGCCTGCAGGTTTAACAATAGACGCATCTACAGGTACTATAACTCCAAGCACAAGCACCGCTGGCACATATACTGTAACATATACTGTTGCAGCGTCGGGTGGCTGTGCCATATTTACCACTTCTGCCAGCGTAACCATCAATGCGCTGCCTGTAGTAACTATTGCTACTAACTACTGTAACCCGGGCGCAGGCCTTGTAAGGCTTACCGCTACCGCAGGTTTGTCATATGTATGGAATACCGGCGCTACCTCACAGGTTTACGATGCCGACGAAGCTGGCACATACACTGTTACAGCGACAAACTCTAACGGTTGCGTTAGCACAGCCACTGTAAACGTTGCAACAGAGTTGGTTACAAACGGTAACTTCTCTGCCGGCAACACAGGCTTTACTTCTCCATATTTCTATCAGTCAGCCTTTGATTTGTACCCTGAAGGTTACTACTCTGTGGGCACTAATGCCAATAGCTACCATGGCAACTTCTTTGGAACAGACCACACTACCGGCACAGGCAATTTTATGATTATTAATGGTAGCGGCGCGCCAATACCACCGGTTGTTTGGCAACAAACTGTTACTGTACAACCTAATACAACATACTACTTTTCTGCATGGACAATGAGCGTGAACAATGTTCCGCCATTTGCTAAACTGCGCTTTGCAGTAAACGATGTGCAGGTAGGCACAATTGCATCTCCTGGTGCAGGCCCTACTAGCAATGCAGGTCCTTTCAACTGGGTACGTTTTTATGGTACCTGGACATCAGGCCCTACCGCTACGACTGCAGAAATTTCGATACTTGACGTTGAAACTGCATTAGGTGGTAACGACTTTGGCTTAGACGATATATCATTTGGCACACTATCGCCCATGCCATTTACAGTAGCACCAGGCGCAGGTGTTGGAGGCAACACTATTTGCGAAGGCTCGCCACTTACAATATATGCAAACCGCGATGGTGGTATGAGTCCTTTTACCTATTCGTGGACTGGCCCCAACGGCTTTACTTCAAATGCAGAAAACCCATTTATATCTGCATCTGCAACAGCTGCAATGGCGGGTACATATAACTTATCTGTAACAGACGGACAAACCTGTACAGCAAGTGGCAGCTTTGTTTTAACGGTAAACCCATTACCAAACAATTTAACCCCAACGGCTGTTCCGGCAAGCGTATGTTCTGCAGTAAGCAGCAATATCCAAATTGCTTCATCGCAGGTGGGTGTTAGCTACCAGCTTCGCAACAATACCAACAACGATCTTGTTGGCGTTGCTGTTGCAGGTACTGGTGGCACTATTAACCTGCCTACAGGCAGCATTAGCGCTACTACTACATTTAATGTGCTTGCAACAAACACAACAACAGGTTGCAGCCGTCAGCTATCTACCACCCCAACAGTTACCTTGTTGCCAACACCTGTATTGGTTATTACCAACCAGGCATCGTGCACGGGAACTGTAAACCTAACAGCCGCCGGCGTTACAGCAGGCAGCACTGGCGGTGGTACATTAACCTATTGGACAAATGCTGCATGTACTACTGCTGTTAGCAATCCATCATCAGTAACTACCGGCACTTACTATATTAGAAGTGCTGTTGGCAGCTGTGTTGATATTGAACCAGTTGTAGTTTCAGTTGGAACATTGCCGGTTGCTACGTTTAACTATACCGGCAGCCCATTTTGTTCTTCATCGGCAGACCCATTGCCAACCTTTAGCGGTGGTGGTGTTGCAGGTGTTTTCTCATCTACCACAGGTGCAGTATTTGTTAGCACCAGCACAGGCCAGATAGATTTATCAGCAACCCCTGCAGGTACCCATACCATTACTAATACCATTACTCCATTGGGTGCATGTTCTCCGGTATCGGTTAGCCGCACCATTGTGGTAACAGCACACCCAAGCGCTACGTTCAGCTATGGTGCTACCACCTTCTGCCAAAACGCAAACGCTGCCGACCCTCTACCTGTATTTAGCCCTGGTGCTTCTGCTGGTACCTTTAGTTCTTCTTTTGGCTTAACATTTACCAACGCATCTACAGGGCAAATTGATATTTCAGCATCTACACCTGGTAGCTATGCAGTAAGAAACAGCAAAGCTGCCGCTGGTGGTTGCCCTGCTGTTAGTGCTACATCATTTATTTATATCAACCCGTACACCTTCTCAGGTGGTGTGGTTACCACTGTAGCACCTACTACTATTTGCGGAGGCCAAACTATTAACCTTACTTCAGAGGCGGCTATTTACCTGTCTGCTGTATTTAGGGAAGATTTTAATAGCTTGTCAAACAACTGGGTTACTACAAACTCATCAACCGGAGGTACTCCTGCAAATGCTGCCTTTACATTACGACCAGATGGATATAATTACGGTGGCCAAATATACTCAAATGATGGGTCACAGTTTTATTTTACCAATAGCCAAGCGCAAGGATCAGGTGGTACAACAGCTACCACACTACGTTCCCCGGCTATTTCTACTATTGGTTATTCGTCGCTGGCGTTAGACTTCTTTCATTATTATGATTATAGGAATAGTGGCGATGCCGCTAAAGTACAAGTATCTGTAGATGGTTTTAACTGGATTGATGTAGCTACCTATACTGCCGACGTAGGCAACAGGGACGATTTTCAAAATGCTGTTATAAACCTTGATGATTATGTAGGCTTATCTTCTATGTTCATCCGTTTTAAATTTGATGCTACAAACGACAGGTATTGGGCTATTGATAATGTGTCATTAACCGGCTACTCTACAAACTATAACTACTCTTGGGCTTCATCTCCCAGCGGATTTATATCTGCTTTGCAAAACCCAACAGCTACTCCAACTGTAAATACATCATATACCGCAACAGCCACAAACAGCTACGGTTGTTCTGCTGCTTCGTCGGCCAACAGTGTTACAGTTAATCCGTCGCCAATGCTTAGCAGCACCCTAACCCCGCCGGCTATTTGCAGCAACACGGCATTTACTTATACGCCTACCAGCGCCACTTCGGGGGTTACCTATAGCTGGACCAGGGCTGCCGTTGCTGGTATAAGCAATGCTGCAGTTACCACACCACAGTCTGCAAACCCTAACGAAACATTAATTAATACTACCACATCGCCTATTGATGTTGTGTATCGCTATGTAACTGCTAAAAACGGTTGCTCTACTACCCAAAACGTAACTGTAAGGGTAAACGCACCTAACGTTTGGAATGGTAGCCAAAGCACCAACTGGTTTACAGGCTTAAACTGGTGTATAAATGGAACTGGTATACCTACATCTACTTCAACAGCACTAATACCATCTGTTACTGTTACAGGGCGCAACCCTATTATTGATAATGCACAAGGCACAAACGCTGTTACTAAAAACCTACAAATATTATCAGGTGGTGGCTTAACAATAAATGGCAACGCAGCACTCACAGTATGGGGCACCTGGAATAATAGTGGAACATTTACTGCCAACAGCAGCACTGTTACTTTTAAAGGCAATGTTATAGATTCTATAAACGGTACCGATGTACAACAGTTTTATAACCTTACACTTGATAAAGGAACAGACACCACATCTGTATTAAAAGCCAATGTTGATGTTAATATCGCTAATACCCTTGCACTTACTAATGGTTTATATAATCAAAATGAAGGTGGAGGCAATATTACCAATGCGCTTACTATAAGCAACAAATCGGGCATAGATGTAACAAACAATGCCACCTTAACAACCAGTGCAGGTGTTACTAATAGTGGCTTACTGCGTGTAACCAACGGAACAATATCTATTGGCGGAAGCAGTGCTCACAACCTATTAATAAATGCAGGTGGACGTTTACGTGTAACAACAGGTAGACTAACGGTAGCAGGAAATATTACCAACACAAGCTCTACATCGCGCATAAATGGTGGCACAGTTGAAGCCGGAGCTTCCTACAGTGCAATCGGCACAAGCTCTTTAATACAAACTGCCGGCACAATTACTCTAAATATGAATATGGCAAGCAACAATAGCGATGCAGTATTTGATATTTCGGGTACATCAAATCTTAACCTGACAGGCGGCAACATTATATTACAAGATGGTAATGGAGGCGAAGAGGTTGAGATAGAATCGGGCGCTGGCACTAAAACAATTAGCGCTTCGCATAACTTTCAACTTGGCAATGATCTAACATTAAGTTCTAGCACGTTTGAAATGGAAATAGGCTCTACAAAACTTGGAAAACTTACCGTTTACAATGCAGACGCTCTTGTAGCAAAGCTAAATACCAATATTACAGTTTCTGCATTAGTGTTGAACAGTGTAATAGACCTAAACAGCTATAGACTGATAATTGATAACCCATCTGTAAATGCTATAACCGGCAATAGCTACATAAAAAGCGAAACCGCCAATGGCAACTCAAAACTACAATGGAATATAGGCAATAGCACAGGTAATTATGTGTTCCCCTTTGGCAATGACATGGGCACCGCCATACCGTTTACGTTTAATATTACTACTGCAGGCTCGCAAACAACAGCAGGTAATATTACAGTAGCCACATATCCTACAGCAGACAATAATACACCATTGGTAAATGGCGTTAGTCATATGAATATGGAAAATGGAGGCAACGGGCCAATGGCAACATTAGACCGTTGGTGGATTATTGATGCAAATAACTATGCTACCAAGCCGATTTCAAACATGACTTTTAAATATGCCGATGTTGACCTTATAGGTAATACTTTATTATCTGAAAACGGCCTGAAAGCACAACGTTGGGATGTATCGTTAAACAATAGCCTTGGCGGATGGAATCCACCTGATTATTTTGGAGTAAACACTGTAAACCCATCTAACAACACAGTTACAATTAATGATGTAACTAATTACTCTCCATGGGTTCTGCACGATGGCTCTAGTTCTGGCAACTCGCCACTACCTATTGAATTGTTAGACTTTACAGCAAACTGCAATGGCGATGTGGTTACCATAAACTGGATTACAGCAACAGAGCAAAACAACGATTATTTTACCATTCAACGCTCTGAAGATTTAGTAGTGTTTAATGATATTGCAGTGGTTGAAGGTGCTGGTAACAGTAATGCTCCGCTTACTTATACTGCTAACGATGAGTTTCCTATCAGCGGTAAAAACGTATACTACCGCTTAATGCAAACCGACTATAATGGTGACTTTGAAATATTTAAACCAGTTGCCACTATGTGTATTGCTAAAAATAACGATATAATTACAGTATATCCCAACCCGGCTACAGATGTTGTAAATGTTCGTATGGATATTGGTGCCGATGACAAAGGTGTAATAAGCATTTATAATGGCTTTGGCCAGGTAGTAAAACAACAAATAATAGAGCCTACCCAAGGGCAAAATATTTACTCTTTACAGTTGAGCGATTTATCAAGCGGACAGTATTTTGTTAGCTTCTCAATGGATAATAAGAACTACCCGGTTCAAAAACTAATGGTTACGCGATAACCCTTAACCTGATTATGAAAAAGCAAAAAGCCCCGCACATTTGCGGGGCTTTTTGTTAGCTATAAAACATATGACTTTTATAAAATCCAAACCCCATAATTGTTATATACTTTCAATTGTCTCTCTATCTAATTTACCTCTAATTATTCCCTTTTCTAAATGATGTAATGTTAATGGTTTTTTATTTGTCAGAAAAATTAAATTAACCCCTTCATCCTCTATATATTCATCAGCCATAAAATTTGATAAATCAACATTGAATTGTGTTGCATAAGCAAGCAAAAATTCTACAGCATCGTCGCCCCTTATTTTCAAGTCTTTTCTTATATCCGTATCCCTGTTTAAAGCGAAATCATATTTAAACAGTACATCGTCAACAAATGCCAAAACTCTATTAAATACAATGTCATCCATAGAATTGATTTTAGTGGCAACATATATCAACTATTAGTTGCAAAATTTATCAACTTAAAATTAAAGCAATAATTACACCGTACAACTAAAGACATGGCAATACTTCAAAACAAAACACCCGCTAACGTTGCCATCAGCGGGTGTTTGCAATGTATATTATTTGTTAGTTAGTAGCTAAGCACCTTAAATGTAGTACGACGGTTTTTCTGGTGTTCGTCTTCTGTACATTTTACGTCATTAGAGCAGCCGTTAACCAGCTTGGTTTCTCCATAGCCTTTCCATGTTAAGCGGTCTTTAGATATACCTCGTTTAACAAGGTATTCTACCGCCGATTTGGCACGGTTTTGAGATAAGGTAATGTTGTACTGGTCGTTAGCGCGAGAGTCGGTGTGAGATCCTAATTCAAGGTTCATATTCGGGTACTCTTTCATCAGCTTAACAATTTTATCAAGCTCAACTGCCGCATCAGGTCGGATGTTGTATTTATCCAAGTCGTAGTATACATTCTCCAGTACAAACTCTTTAGCAACTACAGGTGCAAAAGGCTCTAGCACAAAATCTCTTTTAATAGTTTCTGATTTTTTAAGGCCTTTGGTAGTAGCATCGCCGGTGGCGGTAGAGTATTTGTCTTTAGATGCGACTAAAGAATAGTCTGTATTAGCCACAATAACTGTTTCGTAGCGGCCTTTATCGTCGGTTTCAAACTCAAGTTTGGTGTTGTTTTGCATATCAATAACCTCAACCTTAGAGTTTGCCAATGGCAAGCCTGTTGCTTTGTCTGTTACAACACCTTCAAGCTTAAACGCCAGTGGTGGAGCCTCTTTACGTACAAAAGTAAAAATCTTATCATCGCTACCGCTTCTGTTTGATGATATAAAGCCGTTAATCAAATCAGGCTTCATGGTAAATGAGTAGTCGTCTTGTGTAGTGTTGGCAGGGTAACCAATGTTTATTGGGCGAGAGAATTTACCGTTGCCTAAGTCTTTAGCCTCAAATACATCAAGCCCACCCATGTTGGTGTGGCCTTCTGATGAGAAGTATAGTGTAGAATCTTGAGGGCAATAAAATGGAAACATCTCATCTATTGATGTATTGATACCCGGACCAAGGTTAGTAGGTTTGCCCCAGCCTTCGCCTTCTTTTTTACACATGTATATATCTGTGCCGCCTAAGCCTCCGGGCATGTCTGATATAAAATAAAGGGTATTTTCATCGGCCGACAATGATGGGTGCCCTGTGCTATATTCGCTGCTGTTGTAAGCAAATTCAGCTAAATCTTTCCACTTGTCGCCATCCAGCGTAGCACGGAATAGCTTTAGGTTGTTGGCATTATCTTTACTCTTTTTAAGCTTGCTCTTGGTATAATTGCTACGGGTAAAATATATGGTTTTACCATCTTTGGTAACTACCGATGGACCTTCATGGTACGGGCCGTTAATTTGGCCTGTTAGGGCTTTAGGCTCTTCCCATTTATCATTTCCTTCTTTTTTCTCGGTATAGTAAAGGTCAAGGTAGGTGTTGCCTGTCCATGGGTTAGCCATATCAGTGTTTACTGTAACACGGTCAGCTGCAAATATAAAACCGTCTTTATACAAGGCGGTGGTATAGTAGTTCTTTAATCCCTTCAACTCAACACCTGCAACGGTAAAACGCATAGTATCGCGCATAAATACCACGCTAGAGTCGCACGATGCAAGCAAAACCTGCGCTGTTTGGTCGTTCGCTTTTATAGAAAGGTATTTGTTAAACCAAACCTTGGCCTCATCATATTTCTTATTAGCCATTAACATACGGGCATAATGAAAGTAATTGAGAGGGTCAGTATCAGGCTGCGTTACTACATCAGCATAAGCTTTTTCTGCTTTTACTGAGTTATTAATTAAACGGTAAGAGTTTGCTAGGCCTTCTTTAGCCTGCGGAATATCTTTTTTCTCCAGAGCATGCTCAAAAGATTCAATAGCTTTCGAATAGCGAAGCATATCAAACGATTTGCTACCCGCTTTAAAATACATCTTGGCGCATCCTGTTACAAGGGCTAATACCATAATAAGGCTGCCTAAGCGTATGTATGTCTTTATCATTGGTTTTTTATTAATTTACAAAGTTATCGCTATTTAGGCTTGTTAGAAGTAACGTGGAGTTTTAATTTTTAACAAGCCACGGCCAAAGTCAAAACCCAGCATAAACTCGTGCGATGCGCCTACATAGTTATAGCGAACACTTTGTAGTTTATAATCATAAGCATAACCCAAACGGAAACGACGGTTAATTAAAAACTCTATCATACCTACCACGGCATCTTGTGTACGGTACGATGCACCTAACCACACCTTGTCGTTAAACAAAAAGTGTACGTTAAAGTCAAACTGCACAGGCGCTACTGTTGCCGACTGGTACTT
>CAMBQF010000003.1 GCA_945869825.1 Chitinophaga pinensis
TGGTACAGGCTTTGTGGGCAAGGCTTTCGGGCCTATTATGTTTATCTGGTTTAGTATGCTGGCGGTGCTAGGTATACGCGAACTTAACGGCCATTGGGAAATTTTAAGCGCCATTAACCCTATGCACGGTTACAACCTTTTGGTAAACCACCCGCAGGGCTTTTGGCTGTTGGGCGCGGTGTTCCTGTGTACCACCGGGGCCGAAGCCTTATACTCTGACCTTGGCCACTGTGGCCGCATAAACATACGCGTGTCGTGGGTATTTGTAAAAACCTGCCTGCTGCTAAACTACTTTGGCCAGGGCGCATGGTTGTTGCAACACACCGGCATGCCTATTGGCGACAACCGTATTTTCTTTGCCCTTATGCCGCCCGAGTTTTTATTGGTGGGCATTGGCATTGCTACCCTTGCGGCTATTATTGCCAGCCAGGCATTAATATCAGGTTCGTTTACATTGATATCAGAAGCTATACGCCTAAACTTTTGGCCCAAGCTGCGCATTATGTACCCTACCGATTTTAAAGGCCAGTTGTATATTCCGGCCATTAACACCATGCTATGGGCGGGCTGTGTGGCGGTTACATTATACTTTAGGGAATCATCGGCTATGGAGGCGGCTTACGGCCTTTCTATCACCATTACCATGCTTATGACCACCGTGCTGTTGTACCATTACCTAAAGTACATCCGCAAGGTATCGTTCGCCATGGTTATCCCATTGCTGTTGCTATTTGTGTTTATTGAGGGATGCTTTTTACTGGCCAACCTGCTTAAGTTTATGGATGGGGGCTGGATAACACTACTCATAGCTTCGTCGCTTATAATTATTATGTTTGTATGGTACAGGGCACGTAAAATTAAAAACCGCTATACTGAGTTTGATAAGATTGATAAGTACCTGCCCATGCTTACCGCGCTTAGCGCTGACGAGACGGTAGCTAAAAACTCTACTCACCTGGTATACCTTACCAGCGCCAACTTTGATAACCAGCTGGAGAGTAAGATTGTGTACTCTATCTTTCAGAAACAACCTAAACGTGCCGATGTGTATTGGTTTTTACACGTTGATGTACTGGACTCGCCCTATACCATGGAATATAAGGTGATTGAACTGGTAAAAGAGCACGTATTCCGTATCGATTTCCGCCTTGGTTTCCGCATAGAGCCTAAGATAAACCTGCTGTTCCGCCAAGTGGTAGAAAATATGGTAGAGCGTGGCGAGGTAGATATTACCAGTCGCTACCAATCGCTTAAAAAAGAAAGCGTTACCGGCGACTTCCGCTTTGTGGTGTTAGAGAAATACCTATCTCACGATAATAACCTGTCGCTTGTAGACAAGGTGGTTATGGACGTATATGCCGAGTTGAAAAAGCTTAGCTTATCAGAAGAACGCGGCTTTGGCTTAGACACCAGCTCTGTAACGGTAGAGAAGGTACCAATGGTTGTATCGCGTATACAAAAAGCCCCGCTTAAGCGCATAGAGCGCCATTAAAAAGCTCTTTGCTTATACCTCCTCTTCAGTGTTTTTAAACTGAAGCTCGAACAGGCGTTTGTACTGGCCGTTTTGGGCAAGTAGCCCTTGGTGGGTGCCTTGTTCTATAATCTGGCCATGGTCAAATACCAATATATAATCAGCTTTTTGCACGGTAGCCAAACGGTGAGCAATGACTATAGACGTACGCCCTTGCGTTAGCTTAGCCAAAGCCTCCTGTATCATCTCTTCCGACTCGGTATCTACAGACGAGGTTGCCTCATCAAGGATAAGGATAGACGGGTTGTGGATGTAGGCACGCATAAACGATATCAACTGGCGCTGGCCAACCGATAGCACCGCACCACGCTCCATAACATTGTAGTCAAAATCGCCGGGCAGGTTATTAATAAAGCGCTCTGCGCCTATCATACGGGCAGCCTCTTGCAGCTGGGCCTTGGTAACCTTATCCTTACCAATGGTAATGTTGTTGGCTATACTGTCTGAAAACAGGAACACATCCTGCAACACAATGCCAATATGCTTGCGGATAACCGCCGTATCATAGTCGCGCAGGTCAACACCGTCAACCTCTATACGGCCTTTGTTGTACTCGTAAAAACGGCCCAGCAGGCTTATTACCGATGTTTTACCTGCCCCCGTAGCACCTACAATGGCAATAGTCTGGCCGGCCTTTACATTGAACGACACGCCCTTAAGCACCCAGTCCTCATCGTTATAGGCAAACCATACATCTTTAAAGCTGATGTCGCCCTTAACAACGTCTGTAGTATGCTTATGGGTATTCTCAATAATATCTTCAGTATCAAGCACCTTAAACACGCGCTCAGAGCTTACAATGCCCATTTGCAGGGTGTTAAACTTATCGGCAAGCTCGCGTATTGGGCGGAATAGCTGATCTATAAACATCATATAGGCAAAAATTTCGCCAGGGCTAACGCTACCACCTAAAGCTAAACGGGCACCTATCCATACCAATAAACCTTTTGATGCTGCCGACAAAACCTCAACAATAGGTAAGAAAAGCGAGTAGTACCAGACCGAGCGGTTGTTGGCATCGCGGTGGTCGCGGTTTATCTTCTCAAACTTATCAAACTCTTGTTCCTCACGGCCAAAAATCTGCACAATACCCATACCGGTAATGTGCTCCTGCACAAAGGAGTTCAACTCCGATACCTTGGTGCGCACATCCTGAAACGACTTCTTAACCGCGTTTTGAAAGATGCGGGTGCTAATAAGCATAATGGGTATAACCGACAGGCTAACCAACGCCAATTGCCAGTTTACGTAAAACATTACCCCTACAATAACTGTCAACTTCAATATATCGGCAATAATAACCAGCAGGCCCTCCGAAAATATATCGGCAATAGTCTCAATGTCAGATATTACGCGGGTAACCAGCATCCCTATAGGGTTATTATCAAAGTACTTTAACCTTAGGCGCGTAATATGGCGGAATACGCTAGAGCGTAAGTCTTTAATAACCGATTGGCCCAACCAACTTGCGTAGTAAGAGTACAAAAACTGCAAGCCCGTTTCTAAAAGCATCAGCATTATCAGGGCAATCATCATTTGCACCAAGCCGGGGTAATCGCCCACTATAATGTAGTGGTCAATGGTGTAGGCTACCAAAAAAGGCCGTGCCGGGGCAATAACAGCAAGCAAAATGGTTAGCATAGCCGTAAAAAACAGCGTGCTACGATAAGGCCTTGCATAGCCTAATACCCTGCTTAGTAAAGAAAAATCGAATGCACTGCCTGTTGCGCCCATAAGCGTGCAAAATTAGTTAATTGTTGCGACATTGAAACAGATAGATAAACAGGTAATATGTTCTGGGCTATATCCCCTCTTGAGAGGGGTGTCAAAGCTATGCTTTGACGGGGTGTGTAAATTGAGGACTGTTCCCCTTCTCTCTTTAGGAGAAGGGGTTAGGGGATGAGGTAAAATCTATATCTCCTTCCTCAACCGTGCTACGGGAATATTAAGTTGCTCCCTGTATTTAGCCACCGTGCGGCGGGCAATGTTGTAGCCCTTATCCTGTAAAATCTTGGTCAGCTTATCGTCAGTCAGCGGTTTGCCTTTGGTTTCAGCACCAATAGCATCTTCCAGAATTTTCTTCACCTCGCGGGTCGATACCTCCTCGCCCGAGTCGGTACTTAGCGACTCTGAGAAGAACGACTTTAGCAAAAAGGTACCAAAATGGGTTTGCACATACTTGCTGTTAGCCACGCGCGATACAGTAGAAATATCAAGGCCTACAATGTCCGCAATGTCTTTCAAAATCATTGGGCGCATCTTGGTTTCATCACCTTCCAGGAAATACTCATACTGGTATTCCATAATGGTGTGCATGGTAACAAATAAGGTATCGTTACGCTGCCTAAGTGCATCAATAAACCACTTGGCGCTCTCAATCTTCTGCTTTACAAACTGTACCGCCTCTTTATTGCCTTTGCTGGTTTTGCTACGGCTATATTCTTTCAGCATCTGGTTGTAGGTGCTGCTCACCTTAAGGTCGGGCATGTTGCGCGAGTTTAGGCTAAGCTCCAGTATACCATCGTTATTGGCTATTACAAAGTCGGGTATTATGTGTTGGGTCGATTTTTGCGAATCGCTATACGAGTTACCCGGCTTAGGGTCCAGCTTCAAAATTTCGTTTATGGCTTCGCGCAGCTCATCGCTGTCAACATCCAGCCTGCGCTCAATTTTGTCGTAGTGCTTTTTAGAGAATTCGTCCATGCAACGCTCCAGCACAGCAATAGCCAGGGCAATGCTTTTCTGCCTGGTATCTTTCCGTTTAAGTTGAAGGATAAGGCATTCTTTCAAATCGCGCGCGCCAACACCTGCCGGGTCAAAGGTTTGAATGGTCTCTAATATCTCTGTTACCTCTTCCTCGGTAGTAGTAACATTTTGGGCAAAAGCTAAATCGTCAACAATGGCATACACCTCGCGTCGCAGGTAGCCTTGCTCATCAATATTGCCTATAATATATTCGCCAATCTTACGGTGGCGTTCATCGGCCACATGCATACCCAATTGCGCTATCAGCTGGTCCTGGAACCCGTCGCCCGATGCAAAAGGAATATCCCTGCGGTCCTCATCGGGGCTGGTGTTATCCACTGTCAACTTGTACGATGGCACTTCGTCATCGTCCATATAAGGGTCCATGTCAAAGTCATCGCGCTTATTATCATCGTAACTATCATCGGCTGCGGTATACACCTCATCTACGCCACCACTAAAGTCATCACCCTCAAAATCGTCACCTGTGCTTATATCGGTATCTTTCTCATCCAATGCGTCCTCAAACCCATCGGCACTAATTTCCTCCTCCTGTCCGTCTTCATCATCACGCCCTTCTTCCAATGCCGGGTTGCTCTCCAGCTCTTCCTGTATCCGCTCTTCTAAAGACGCAGCAGGAACCTGCAACAACTTCATCAGTTGTATTTGCTGTGGCGACAGCTTTTGCAGCATTTTTTGTTGCAGTCCTTGTTTTAACATATACGTTCCTATACGAGACAAATTTATAGCAGGTTGCTAATAATGGAACAATTTTTGTAAGAAAATTATTAACCGCCCACTTCTGTGGGCTTTTTTTTGGCAGAAAGGCCTGAAAAAACAAAGCCCCAACATTACTGTCAGGGCTTCTTTACTCAATGATGGGTGGAATACCGGGCTCGAACCGGCGACCTCCTGAACCACAATCAGGCGCTCTAACCAACTGAGCTAAAACCACCATTTTAGGGCGGCAAATATAAACAAAATTTCATTCCGCCTGTCATATATGCTAATTTTGTAGCTGAAAAATGAAAACCATGGAAGAAATAGTAACCCTGGAAGTAGAGGGCATGACCTGCACCAACTGCGCGATGGGTGTTGCCAAAACACTGGAGAAAGCAGGCCTTACCAACGTACACGCCGACTTTGCCAGTGGAGAAGTGGTCTATTCCAATGTATCAGCCCTGGCTAAAGATGCCGTAATTAATAAGATTGAAGCCCTTGGCTATAAAGTAAAAAGCCAAGGCGAAGATACCCACAATCATGCCCGCAGCAGCAACAAATGGGGCGTTGAGCAAAAATTCTGGTTTAGCCTGGCGTTTACAGTACCGCTAATGCTGCACATGGTATTCCCACACACCTCGTTTATCAACAACCCCTGGTTGCAACTAGGTTTAAGTTTACCGGTGGTAATAGTAGGCATACTGCACTTTGGCCGTAGCGCATGGGGCTCTTTAAAGTCGGGCATACCTAATATGGATGTGCTGATATTTATTGGCTTTAGCGCCGCCTTTAGCTACAGCATATGGGGTACTTTATCGTTTGATATTCATACCGTACACAACTATTTGTTCTACGAAACCGCCGCCAGCATTATTACATTGGTATTACTGGGCAACGTGTTAGAACACCGCGCCACTATGCAAACAGCAACGGCTGTAAAAGAGTTAGGGCAAATACAAAACACCATAGCCCGCAAGGTAACCTTTGTTAACGGGGTAGAGACCCTGATAGAAGTACCCAACAGCGAAATTTATGTGGGTGATATTCTGCAGGTAAACACCGGCGACCGTATTCCTGCCGATGGTGCTATTATTAAAGGCGAAGCCAGCATAGACGAGGCTATAGTTACCGGCGAGAGTATGCCCGTAGACAAAGGCCCCAAAGACCCTGTAGTGGGTGGAACGATGGTAACATCGGGCAGTTTCAGGATGGGCGCTAAAGCCGTTGGCAACCAAACCGTTATTGCTGCCATTATTAAAATGGTAAAAGAGGCGCAACGCGACAAACCCTCCATCCAACGCCTGGGCGACAGGGTAAGTGCTGTGTTTGTACCCGTAGTAGTGGGCATATCCGTACTTACATTTTTTATTGCACACTTTGCTTTTGATTTAAGCACCCAAGAGGCATTAATGAATGCGATTGCCGTATTGGTGATATCATGCCCCTGCGCTATGGGCTTGGCAACGCCCACCGCTGTAATGGCAGGCATAGGACGGGCCGCTAAAAATGGCATTTTTATAAAAGGCGGGCGTGTATTAGAAGAGTTTGCCAACATAAAAACCATTGTGTTTGATAAAACAGGCACTCTTACAACCGGCAGGTTCGAGGTGAAAGAGGTTAAACTAGCCGATGGAGTTAACAGGCAAGATGTTATTGATATTACGGTAGAGCTGGAGAAACACTCATCGCACCCCATTGCCCAATCTATTGTTACTGCTTTTAAGGCCGATGCAAAGCCTGTTGCATTAACTAATATTAATGAAGAAAAAGGCCTGGGCATGAAAGGAGTTGCAGGCGATGATACCTACCAATTAGGTTCAGAGAAAATACTAGCAACGGCTAATACACTACCATTAAATAGCCAAGAAGGCGGTCTCTATCTGCTTAAAAATGGAACACTTATTGCCTCCTTCATTATTGAAGATACCATAAAGCCCGGCACTGCCGCTGTTATTAAAGAACTTAACATCAATGGCATAGAAACCGCATTGCTTAGCGGCGATACCCAGCAACGCACCGACTTATTTGGCAAGCAGGTAGGCATTTCTACCCTACTGGGCCAAAAAACACCTGCCGAAAAGCTACAGGTAATAAAAAGCTATACCGCCAAAAACAGCACTGCTATGGTAGGCGATGGTATTAACGATGCCCCTGCCCTGTCGGCTGCTCACGTTGGTATCTCTATCAGTGGCGCCACCTCAGCAGCTTTAAGTTCAGCTTCTATTGTTTTGTCAAATAAAGAAGATTTGGCCCAACTGGCGCTGGCACATAAAATTGCCAAGCACACACTCATCACCATAAAACAAAACCTGTTTTGGGCCTTTTTCTACAACGTAGTAGCCATACCCATTGCCGCCGTAGGATTATTAAACCCTATGATAGCCGCCGCCGCAATGGCTTTTTCTGATGTTATCGTTATAGGAAATTCTATCCGTTTGAAAAGTAAGAAATTGAAGTAATACACCCATATTTCCTAGACATTTCTTCAAACCATACTGTTCTATATTCAGCAGTTGGTTGCTTAATAGTAGAATTGGGTCAGCAGGCTTTACAGCCTTAAAGGTCCTTTAAACAAAAAGGCTACTCCGGCAGTCTTTTTGTTTTATACCCCTATCTTAGCGCCACCGTGCGTCGCGCATTTACCCACATATCACATTATTACGCCCTGGCTATAGTCTTTATGCTAGGCTTAATTATTTTTTTGCCTGATAGCGGGTACGACAAATACTTTTGGGTAGAATGGGCTAGATACATAAGGCTGCATGGCTTATCCGATGCTTATAACAACCCCGGGATTAACTACCACCCTGTAATACTCTTCATAATAAAAGGGTATACTTTTTTCCTCAACAATACCATCAACTACACCAACATCAATTGGCTAAAAGTACCCACAGCTGTGTTCGACTGGGGCATTATCTTCATCGGTCTTAAACTTATGCAGAAGCATAAAATAAACCTACAATGGGGCTTGTTGTTGGCATTTAATCCAGCCTTTTGGTACAATACCGTTATATGGGGGCAGTTTGATAGTATATGGGTGTTCTTTACCCTACTTTCTTTTTACTTAGCAGACAAGGGTAAATTATATCATTCTACCGTGGCTTTCTTATTTGCCATTAATACCAAAATATTCGCTTTATTTTTCTTGCCCTTTTTAATCCTAATGTGGAGTCGCTTAAAGCCCGATACCAATATGCGCCAAACAAGGTTCCCGTTTTTTAAGTATGACAGCCTTGGCGCTATTGTAGTTAAGTACATAGCAATCCAGTTTGTAATTTTGCTCCCATTCCTGCACACTGCCCAATATTCCTTATACGCTATCATCCAACGCTCTACCGAATATTACAACTCCGTATCGCGCAACGCATACAATGTCTGGTATTATTTCTTTGATAATCCTGTAATCACCGCCGATACAAACCTTTTAACCCCTACAATAATTGGGTTTATAACCATTTACATAATCTTACTTTATTACATTTTTATATGGCCCTCACCCCTTCGGGGGAGGGTTTGGGAGGGGGCTGCCCTTATCTCCCTAATCTTCTTCCTGTTCCTAACGCGCATGCATGAGCGTTACGCCCACGCTGCATTGGTGTTTAGCTTCATTGCTTTTTTAAGTTCCCCCTTTATAAAGGGGGTGGATTCCCGCCTTGGCGGGAAGACGGGGGATTTAGCGAGGGGAATATTACCATTCCTCCTCATCTCCCTCGCCTACATCCTAAACCTAGAAGCAGTTATGCAAACACTAAATAAATCGCTGGGTTATAGCATCAACTACAATTCCATTTTATTTAACCCAAAACTTATTGCAACTTTGTACGTTATTTCGTTAATACTACTTTTGTACAATACTTTAAATACCCGTAAACTCCCCTCTCCTTAGGGAGAGGGGTCGGGGGTGAGGCTCATGGACTTATACTGCAATAGCTTAACACACTACTCTCGTTACGTTACACGCGAGGTAAACATTGGCGGATTACTTATGGGTGGCAATAACCCTATAAGAGTACAGTCTATGACTACCACCGACACCCTCGACACCATTGCTACCGTGGCACAGGCTGTGCGTATGATTGAGGCCGGCTGCGAACTGGTGCGCATTACCGCGCCCAGCATGAAGGAGGCGCAAAACCTGCAAAATATTAAAGACGAATTACGCGCCCGTGGGTACAACACCCCTTTGGTAGCCGATATTCACTTTACCCCCAACGCTGCCGAAATTGCCGCACGTATAGTAGAAAAAGTGCGCATAAACCCCGGTAATTTTGCCGATAAAAAGAAGTTCGAACACATTGAGTATACTGATGTTGCGTATAACGATGAGTTAGACCGCATACGCGAACGTTTTACCCCGCTGGTAAAAATTTGCAAAGAGTATGGCACCGCCATGCGCATAGGCACTAACCACGGCTCGCTTAGCGACCGTATCCTGTCGCGCTACGGCGATACACCGCTGGGCATGGTAGAAAGTGCTATGGAGTTTTTACGCATTTGCGAAGACGAGAACTACCATAACCTGGTACTTTCTATGAAAGCCAGCAATGCCCTGGTGGTGGTAGAAGCCTACCGCCTGTTGGTGGCTACCATGCAGCAAAACAACATGAATTACCCGCTGCATTTGGGTGTTACCGAAGCCGGCGATGGAGAAGATGGCCGCATAAAATCGGCTGTGGGTATTGGCACCTTGTTAGAAGATGGCTTGGGCGATACCATTCGCGTATCGTTAACCGAAGACCCTGAGTTTGAAATACCGGTAGCTAAAGCACTGGTTGAGCGCTACAGCATCCGCGCAGCAAACCAGCAACCTATTGCCCCTGTGCAGGAAAGCATCAAACTGCCATACAACCCCTACGAGCATGAGCGCCGCGCCACTACCGAGGTTTACAATATAGGCAACCACAACGTGCCACGCGTTATTGCCGACTTTAGTAAAACAGAAATAACATCGCCTGCCAAACTGTTCAGTGTTGGTTACAACTACTCTATCCCCTTAGATAAGTGGAACCTTACCGATATGGCCTGCGATTATATATACTTAGGTAAGCAAAGTATAGGTTTTGCCATACCCGGCACCTTAGGCATTATACAAGATGCCGAAGTGTGGGATGCTTCTGTACCTAATACCTATCCGTTATTCGATGCAGAGCATCATCCTGAACTTGTTTTAGGAACTCGAAAATCAGAGAGTATTAACTTCCTAAAACACAATGCGGCAGGGCTTTCTGATGAGTTATTTGATTTACTAAAGAACGACCCAACCATTGTTATTGTACTAAAAACTAATAACGAACATGGCCTTGCCGAGCAGCGTCGCTTTTTTATAGAGCTTGGCCTGCGCGGCATTAAAAATCCCGTTATAATAAAACGTAATTACAACACCCTTACTACCGACCATCTCACACTGTATTCCGCTACCGACTTGGGTGGCCTGTTGGTTGACGGCTTTGGCGATGGTATCTGGATTAATGTAAACGCCCGCGACGAGGTATCACCTAAAGTGGTTAACCAGGTGGGCTTTGGCATATTGCAGGCTACCCGCACCCGCATCTCTAAAACAGAATATATATCGTGCCCATCGTGCGGACGGACACTGTTTGATTTGCAGGAAACTACCGCCAAAATACGCAACCGCACATCTCACCTAAAAGGTGTTAAAATTGGTATTATGGGCTGTATAGTAAACGGCCCTGGCGAGATGGCCGATGCCGACTTTGGCTACGTAGGAACAGGTGTAGACAAGATTACCCTATACCGCGGCAAAGAGGTGGTTAAACGCAACCTGCACCCCAACATAGCCGTAGACGAACTTATCCAGCTTATTAAAGACCACGGCATGTGGGTGGAAGAAAAAGCAGAGTTGGATAACTAAACCAATGGCTAAGTCTATTAAATGAAGCTTTTCTCAGCTAAAAACACTACATATATATTTCATGGGTTAACCATTATTTATGGGCTTATAACAGCTTTTTACTATGTAACAAATACACAGGGCGGCATACAAATGGGCATTGATGAGTCATGGATTGTTTGGTACGGGCATTTTGCGTTAACATTCTTCATCCTTAATATTTTTCTGTCTGTCATATATCAATTTGTAAGCCCAAGAATTGTAGCATTAAACCTATTACATATACTGGCAAGCATCGTCTTTATCCTGTACTTGTTACCAATTTCACTTTCAGTTAATTTAGAGGGATACATAGGCTTATTTTACCTCTTTGCCACACTATGTTTTTTAATTAACGTAATTTACACGCTGATTAGCTATGGAATTAAATCTTCAAAATAAAAACGCCCTTGTGTGCGGCTCTACGCAAGGCATAGGCAAAGCAGCAGCGGTAGAATTAGCCCTGTTGGGTGCCAACGTTACCTTATTAGCCCGAAACGAGGAAAGCCTTAAAGAAGCTATTAAAGACCTGGATGTTACCCTTGGTCAACAACACAACTATTTAGTTGCAGATTTTGCTGATACTAATGCGCTAAAGGTGTTGGCAGAAAATAGTATTGTCAAAGGCAACTACCACATACTGGTAAATAATACAGGCGGCCCACCGGCAGGCCCGGCAAAAGATGCTATGGTGGAAGAGTTTCTTTCAGCCTTTAACAACCACCTGATAGCTAACCACATTATTACACAGGCGGTTATTGACAGTATGAAAACTGCCGGCTATGGCCGTATCATCAACGTTATTTCTACATCGGTAAAGCAACCTATACCGGGGCTTGGAGTATCTAACACTATACGTGCAGCCGTAGGCAACTGGGCTAAAACCCTTGCCGGCGAATTAGGCCAATATGGCATTACGGTAAACAACGTGTTGCCCGGGGCTACTGAAACGCAACGCCTTCATAGCATTATAACCAACAATGCCGCTAAAAAGCAACAATCGGAAGATGAAGTATCGGCCCACATGGTGGCTGAAATACCAATGAAACGCTTTGCCCAACCCGAAGAAATAGCCGCTGCAATAGCCTTTTTAGCATCGCCTGCCGCGGGTTATATCAATGGCATTAATGTTCCCGTAGATGGTGGACGAACGGCTTGCTTGTAGAGAATTTTATGAAACGCAAAATAGCATTTGCTCTAATAATGGGTATAGTTACTACTTGTATTATATCCTTTACGTTAATATCTATTAATGTAGGGTTTGTACCCGGTTTTTTACGCATATGGATACGCTCTTGGGGAATAGCTTATATGGTAGTTATTCCAGCTATACTTTTTATTGGCCCACAGGTACAAAAACTGGTAGACAGGTTATTGAAATAAGTTATTGCTGTTTGGTATTAAAACAAAGCCCCCACTTGTTTAAGCAGGGGATAACAAATAAGTAAGGTGTTAACTACCTGTTGTTCAAATAATTTTTAATGCCGTTTAATGATGAGTTGATGCCGTTGCGCTGCTTAACCAATAACTTGCCTAAAGCGCTGTCGCTTTTAATATTTTCTAAAACATAAGCATATTCTCTAAGGGTAACCTCTTCACCCTTTATGCACTCCATTATTATTGAGTCATCATCATCATCCAGTACCGCAGATTTTAAAAACACCCATGTACGTTTTGCCACACCTAACGGTTCATCGTCGGCAGCAGTTTTACCCACCAACACGCGCAATTGGTTTTGCAGTTGCGTTGCATAGCCAGCATGCTCAGCTGCCAGGCTGGTAAATATCTTTTTCAGCGTAGCGTCTTCCGTATCGTTAGCAACATTGGCATAGCCAACTTTAGCATCTTCAGCTATAGCTATTAAGTAATTTATTTTACCCGACAGGGTTTTACCTTCAAATTCCATTATTCACTATTTTAAATCTTTAAAACAAAAGCCCCGCCTTAAGCGGGGCTTTCTATAAGCTATACGCTGCAAGCTATCAACTAACTAAGCTACCTGCGCTCGGATAATATTTAACGCACCACCTGCTTTAAACCACTCTATTTGTTGGTCGTTATAGGTGTGGTTAACCACTATTTCTTCAGTTGTGCCATCGGCATGGTTTAACACCACCGTAAGTGGCTGGCCTGCAGCAAACGTTGTTAAACCTACAATATCCAACACATCATCTTCCTGAATTTTATTGTAGTCTTCTTTGTTTGCAAAAGTCAACGCCAACATACCTTGTTTCTTAAGGTTAGTTTCGTGAATACGGGCAAACGATTTTACCAATACCGCGCGAACACCTAAGTGGCGTGGCTCCATAGCGGCATGTTCGCGAGAAGAACCCTCGCCGTAGTTTTCATCACCCACAACAATAGAACCAATGCCTGCTGCTTTGTAAGCACGTTGTACCGCAGGTACAGCGCCATATTCGCCAGTTAATTGGTTTTTAACGCTATTGGCAGTATCGTTAGCAAAATTGATAGCGCCAATAAGCATGTTGTTTGATATGTTATCTAAGTGGCCACGGTATTTTAACCATGGGCCAGCCATAGAAATATGGTCGGTAGTACACTTACCTTTAGCTTTAATAAGTAGTTTTAAGCCTTTCAGGTCAACACCTTCCCAAGCTGCAAATGGAGCAAGAAGTTGAAGGCGGTCAGACGTTGACGATACAGCAATTTGTACGCTTGAACCATCCTCAGCCGGGGCCTGGAAACCTGCATCTTCAACAGCAAAACCGTTGCGTGGCAGCTCGTCGCCGGTTGGGGCTTCAAGCATTACCTTCTCGCCGTTTTCGTTGGTCAGATAATCGGTCAATGGGTTAAACGTTAAATCGCCGGCAATGGCCAAAGCTGTTGTTATTTCAGGTGATGCAACAAACGCGTAGGTATTTGGGTTACCATCCTGACGGGCAGCAAAGTTGCGGTTAAAAGAGTGAACAATAGTGTTTTTCTCTTTCTTTTCAGCTCCCGTGCGGGCCCACATACCAATACATGGTCCGCAGGCGTTAGAAAACACCTCAGCACCTATTTTATTGAAGATATCAATAAAACCGTCGCGCTCTATTGTATAGCGAATTTGTTCTGAACCCGGAGTAATAGTAAACTCAGCTTTGGCTTTCAGGTTTTTATCAGCCACTTGCTTAGCTAACGATACCGAACGGCTAATATCCTCGTACGATGAGTTAGTGCAAGAACCTATTAAACCCACTTCAACTTTTGTAGGCCAGCCATTAGCTGCAGCAGCTTCTTTCATTTTAGATATTGGCGTAGCCAAATCGGGCGTAAATGGGCCGTTTATGTATGGCTCAAGCTCATCAAGGTTAATTTCAATTACCTGGTCAAAGTACAACTCGGGGTTAGCATATACCTCAGGGTCGCCCGTTAAGTGTTCTTTAATAGCGTTGGCAGCATCGGCCACATCGGCACGCTCAGTAGCACGCAGGTAGCGGTCCATGCTCTCATCGTACCCAAAGGTTGATGTGGTAGCGCCAATCTCGGCACCCATGTTGCAAATAGTGCCTTTGCCTGTAGCGCTCATACTTATAGCGCCTTCACCAAAATATTCAACAATAGCACCTGTACCGCCTTTTACGGTTAGTATGCCTGCCACTTTTAAAATAACATCTTTTGACGATACCCAACCGTTTAGTTTGCCGGTTAGTTTTACTCCTATCAGTTTGGGGAATTTTAATTCCCAAGCCAAACCCGCCATTACATCGCAAGCATCGGCACCACCAACACCAATAGCTACCATACCCAAACCACCTGCGTTTACAGTGTGGCTATCAGTACCTATCATCATACCACCAGGAAAAGCGTAGTTCTCTAAAACAATTTGGTGAATGATACCTGCACCGGGTTTCCAAAAACCAATACCGTATTTATCAGATACTGAGGCAAGAAAATCATACACCTCTTTGTTGCCTGTAACAGCCTGGCTTAAATCGGGAGCAGAGCCTTCTTTAGCTTGTATTAAGTGGTCGCAATGCACAGTTGATGGTACAGCAACCTTTGGCCTGCCAGCTTGCATAAACTGCAACAGCGCCATTTGGGCTGTTGCGTCTTGCATGGCAACACGGTCAGGGTTAAAATCTACGTAATCCACACCACGGCCATACGCTTTAGTAGCATCACCTTCGGCAAGGTGGGTGTAAAGAATTTTTTCTGTTAATGTAAGAGGTTTGTTCACCGCTTTACGGGCTGCAGCAATACGCTCTGGAAACTTTGCGTAAAGTGCTTTAATCATTTCTATATCAAAAGCCATTAGATAATTGAGGTTTTATTAGCTTAAATTTTGAGTGTAAAGGTAGTGATTATAGCCATTTGGTGTTTAGAAACAATTGCTATTTAGAAATGTTCTAAGAAATAGCCGATACGTCTATTTTACAGCTATTTGAAGGCAGTAAAAATAAAATAACAATGCCGAGACTAAACAAAGAACCAATAAAATAATGTGTACTGGAATGTGGTGCCCGTACGACCAATATATACCTGCCTCTAAAAAATGACGTGGCATTGTTACTCAGTCACATTCAGCATAGCCCAACAAGGTAAACTATACTTATATCACCAAATAAAACGCCCCGACATTACTGACGGGGCGTTTCTATAATACTTTAATCTATTTAGCTGCGGTCGCCAATGTTAACGTAGTTACGCTCAGTCTCGCCAACGTAAATCTGACGTGGGCGGCCAATAGGCTCTCCGTTAGCAATCATCTCTTTCCACTGGGCTATCCAACCCGGTAGGCGGCCTAGGGCAAACATTACCGTAAACATCTCAGTAGGTATACCCATAGCGCGGTATATAATACCAGAGTAGAAGTCTACGTTAGGGTATAGCTTACGCTCTACAAAGTAAGGGTCGCGCAAAGCTACCTCTTCCAGCTTTTTAGCTATCTCCAGTATATCATCGTGCACACCCAGTTTGTTCAACAACTGGTCGCAGGCTTGTTTAATAATTTTAGCACGTGGGTCAAAGTTTTTGTACACACGGTGGCCAAAGCCCATTAAACGGAAGTTGTCGTTTTTATCTTTTGCTTTCTCAACCCACTTGTCAACGTTGCCACCATCTTCGTGAATCATATCCAGCATTTCAATAACCTCTTGATTAGCGCCACCATGTAGCGGCCCCCAAAGGGCAATAGTACCTGCTGCTATAGAAGCGTAAAGGTTAGCTTTAGAAGAACCTACCATACGCACGGTTGATGCAGAGCAGTTTTGCTCATGGTCGGCATGCAGAATAAGCAGTTTATCTAAAGCATTTGCAACTACAGGGTCAATCTCGTACTCCTCAGATGGGTTAGCAAACATCATGTGCAAGAAATTCTCTACATAGTTTAGAGAGTTTTTGGGGTACATTATAGGATGCCCTACAGAGTTTTTATATGCCCACGAAGCAATAGTTGGGAATTTAGCCAATACACGGTGTACGGTTAAATCAATCTCGGCCGCGGTGCGTTTTGATTTGTTATTTTCAGGATAGAAGGTTGATAGCGAGCAAACTACCGATGCTACAACGCCCATAGGGTGCGCTTTAGATGGGTACGCTTCGTAAAAACGCTTCATATCTTCGTGCACCAGTGTGTGGCGAGATATGTCTGAGTTAAATTTCTCAAGCTCAGTTTTGGTGGGCAGTTTGCCATATACCAATAAGTACGAAACCTCGGTAAAGGTTGATTTTTCAGCCAGTTGCTCAATGGGGTATCCGCGGTAACGCAGTATACCTTCCTCACCATCTAAAAAGGTAACGGCGCTAGTGGTAGCACCTGTATTTTTGTAACCCGAATCAAGGGTAATGTAACCGGTTTGGTCGCGCAATTTGGTAATATCAATTGCTTTTTCGTTTTCAGTACCAACTGTAACAGGTATTGAATACGTAGTACCGTCTAAGGTAATTTGTGCTGGCTGTTGTTCTTTTTCAGACATTGTAGTAAAAGTTTACTGTACTTGGATTTTGCCTTTTTGCTCAGGCGGTGCAAGTTTAAACAATATTTTTTGTTTTTGTAACACCTTGGCCTTAAAAGTGCTGTTTTATGGGTTACTTTTGTATTGCCGCTATGATAAAGCAATTAAGAGCCGTTTTTGTTTTAACCGCTACCCTCATATTTTTAACCCCATCAGCAAACGCTCAGTTACTAAAGCGCTTTTTTGGCCCGCCCGATAATACAACGGCAAAAACCAAAAGGCATAAAATACTGGCCATACCAGTAATAAGCCGCGCTCCTGAAACCGACTGGACCTTTGGTGCTGCCGGCACCTGGCTTTTTAAAACCAGCAGTAAAGATACCCTGCTGCGCACCTCCAACTTACAACTAATAGGCATTTACACCCTGCGCAAACAGTATGTAGGCCAGCTGGATGCTAACATTGTTTTTCCGCGTGAGCGGTGGTACCTGAAAATGCATGCATCGCTATCGCGTTTCCCCGATACGTTTTGGGGCGTTGGCAACAATATGCCCGATAATAATAAAGAGGGTTACGCCTTTAGCCAATACCATATAAACCCTACACTAATGCGTATGATAAGACCTAAGCTATTCGCGGGACTTATTTTCGATTTACAAAAATTCTATAACATAAGCTATACCCCCAGCGGTATATTCGACCAACAGCAGCTACCCGGCCGCCGAGGCAGCCTGATATCAGGCACTGGTGTTACTTTTTTATTAGACAGCCGCGATAACCTATACAATGCCTACAAAGGCTGGTATACGCAGTTTACCTCTATCTTTTACGGAAAAGCCTTTGGCAGCCAATTTACTTACAACCAATTGATAATAGACACCCGCAAGTATATAAATGTATACCGTAAACATGTGTTAGCGTTGCAGGCTTACTTTGAATATAACGGACCAGGTACGGCACCATTCCGCAACCTGGCGCGTATGGGCGGGCCAGAGCGTATGCGCGGCTATTACTCAGGACGATTTACCGATAGGGCCCATATGTGTTACCAGGCTGAATACCGTTTCCCCATTTGGTGGCGTTTTGGCGCAACCGTATTTGCGGCACTGGGCGAAGTTGCCCCTTCTTTTGGTAAAATGAGCATAAACGGCCTTAAGTATACCTATGGTGCAGGCCTGCGCTTTGCCGCCAACCGCATGGAGCGTATAAATTTCCGTTTCGACTACGGTTTCCGCAAAGGCGGTGGCGATTACTACTTTACCGTTGCCGAAGCATTCTAATTACTACTTTTGAATCTGTACCCATGACAGATAATCCATACAGTATCCACTTTCCAGGCCTTAACAATCTGCGCTTTATTGCCGCTATGGGGGTGCTTATATTCCATATAGAACTTAAAAAGCAACTGCTGGGTTTTAAGTTCTACTGCATGCACCAGCTAATAAACCTTGGCGACGTATCGGTAACTTTATTCTTTGTGTTAAGTGGTTTTTTAATAACCTACCTGCTGCTGGCAGAAAGAAAACAAACAGGTACCGTGGCGGTAAAAAAATTCTATACACGGCGTATATTGCGTATCTGGCCATTATATTATCTTATATTAATACTGGGCTTTTTTGTGCTACCCAATATTAGTATTTTTCAAATTCCTACTTCGGGTTTAATAAATACGGGCGATACAATTCAGCTATCCTTATTCTTCCTGTTGTTTGCCAATATTGGATTTATAATATACGGCAATGTTGCGTATATAGACCAAACATGGTCGGTGGCAGTAGAAGAACAATTTTACCTGGTATGGCCATTTATTATAAAACTATTTAAACGAATATTACCAGCATTGATATTTATAATTTTACTATTTGGGCTATTACGCATTGTTTTTACCCATCTGTTTTACAAGGCAGAGACGTATCATTCCTTCTACTGGTTTTTTAAATATACCCGCATAGACACTATGGCTATTGGCGGTTTATTTGCCTACTCGCTATTTAATAGTTATGAAAAAATAACAACCCTATTGTACAATAAATACCTGCAACTATTAGCTATTTTTTTATTGATTTTGCTGCTGGTTAAAGGCTATACCCTACCCTATGTACACCAGCAGGTATATGCTGTTCTGTTTGGTATTGTAATTATTAATGCAGCCGCTAACCAAAAATCGTTGCTGTACTTAAAGGTATGGGGTTTAAATTACCTGGGTAAAATATCGTATGGCGTATATATGTACCATAATATAATGGTGGTTTTGGCTTTAAAAGTGTGCGCTCATTATTTCAGTACTTCTTCTGCCTTGTTCTTAGTTACCTCCTATTTAGTTGCAATACTTCTTACCTTGTTCATCTCGCATCTTTCTTACTGGTATTTCGAGCGTTTATTTCTTTCCCTTAAAAATAAGTTTACTGTTGTTGGCAGCACCAACTAGGTAAGTACTTTTTAGTAAACTATACCTGTCTACAAACAAAATAAACTGTTTTAGGTTTCTCCGTACGCCAAAATTATGGCGCTAAAAATCAATGTTTTAACATCAATAATATACACTGTAGAAACTTTTCACCTAAAAATCGTTTCCGATATGCTAAAAGTTTCTACATTTGCACCGTGGATACTAAAGAAGAAAATATAATTGCCCAGGTACGACAGATGTACCTGAAATACGGTATAAAGAGTGTTACAATGGATGATGTAGCACGTGAGCTGGGCATATCTAAAAAAACACTTTACCTATATTTTAAAGATAAGAACGACTTGGTAATGAAATCAATGGAACGCCAGATTGCTATTGACAAAGCCAGCGTTACTTCTATTATAGATCAACAACTAAACGCTATTGACGAGTTACTTGAAATTGCAGTCAATGTTGCCACTACCTTAAAGTCTATACAACCAGCTGTAATATTCGATATACAAAAATACTACCCACAGGTATGGGGGCTGCAAACAGAATACAGGCAAAATTTTATTGTACAAACAATTATAGACAATATAAACAAAGGGATAGAACAGGGGTATTACCGCCCCAACCTTAACCCCGAAATTATTGCCAAATTTTTTGCGGTTAAGTTGGAAAATATGTTTGACGACAAAGTATTTCCACCGTCAAAATTTGATTTGGCAAACGTGTATATGGAATATATACGCTACCATCTTATGGGCATTTGCAACCAAACAGGTGCCGATTATATAGTTAAAAATATTTTCAATATAAAACAGTCTTAATACATGAAACGCCTAATAATACTAACACCCCTCTTACTTATGCTCTCTTTGGGCCTATGGGCGCAAAATGCACCAAAGCGTGCCTTTACCCTAAAAGAGGCTATGGACTATGCCGTTACCAACTCGTACACGGCGCAAAACTCATCTATTGATTTAGAAAAAGCCAAACGCCAAATGAATGAGTTGATTGGCATTGGAGCCCCGCAAATTGGCGGCTCTGTTAGCTACAACTACAACATTAAACCACCAGTAGCGTTTTTCCCTGCCGCGTTTTTTGGTGGCCCTCCGGGCACTTTTCAGGCTGTTACCATATCGCCAAAACAAACCAATACCATTGGGTTATCGCTAAGCCAGCTGTTGTTAGATGGCACTTACTTTATTGGGTTGCAGGCCGCCAAAAAATTCAAAGAAATATCGGTAGATATTAACCAGAAAGATATAATGGGTATAAAGGCTGATATAGCTACAACCTATTACGCAGTATTAGTTTTAGAAGAAAACCGTAAGATATTGGCCGAAAGCTTAACCAAGCTAAACGATACCTACTCGCAAACAGAAAAGATATTTAAAGAAGGCTTGATTGAGGAGAACGACCTTGACCAACTAAAACTGATTATTTCTACCCTTAAAACAACACAGGTAAGCCTAGATCGCCAAGCAGAACTTGGTAAAAAATTATTAAACTTTCAATTAGGGATAGAATTAAGCGAACCTGTTACCTTAACAGACAACCTGGATAAGGTACTAACCGATACACCAAATGAAAGCCCATTAACAAACAGCTTTAAGCCTGAGAGTAACCTTGATTACATCATTTTACGCAAGCAAAGCGCACTTGCCGACCTTAACTACAAACGTGTTATAGCATCGTATACCCCAAGCCTGTCAGGCTTTGTAAGCTACCAGTGGCAAAACTTTAGTAACGACAACCGTATTTTTGCAGGCAACTCTCAATACTACGGCGTATCTGTTGCCGGCCTAAACCTACGCATACCAATATTCGATGGTTTATCTACTATACAACGCATCAAATCGGCCAAGCTTGATTATAAGAAAACAGAGATTGGCCTAAAGCAACTGGAAGAAGGATTGAAACTACAATCGGACCAGGCTACAACCAACTACAACAATGCCCTTGACCAGTTTAAGCTGAAAAAAGAAAATCTTGATTTGGCTAAAAAGGTAAAAGAAAAAGCACTTATAAAATACAGGGAAGGTGTAGGCTCCAGCCTTGAGGTTACTACTACAGAAAACCAATACCTGCAAATACAGGCCGATTATATATCATCATTACTAAACCTGTTTAACGCTAAAATAGCCATTAATAAACTGACAAATAACTTTTAATAAATAGCACTACTACACACATTACACCATACGTTTTATGAAAAAATATAATATTATTCTTGTTGCGCTGGTTTTATTCATAGCTGCCTGCACACCGCCAAAAACAGAACTTGATAAAAAAAGGAAAGAGCTGGCCGATATAAATGCCAAAATTGACAACTTAAAGGCCGAAGCTAAGATTATTGAAACCGAAATTGCCAAGCTGGACACCGCTGCTGCAGGCATTTTAAAGAACAAAAATGTAAAAGTTGAAGAGATAAAACCTAGCGAGTTTGACAACTTTATTGAGGTGCAAGGCATGGTAGACTCTGACGAGAATGTAATGGTAAATACCACCCAACCAGGTATTATTACCGCCATAAACGTTAAAGAAGGCGATGTGGTGCGTAAAGGCCAGATATTGGCAACTACTGATGCCAATATCATTAACAAATCGATAGACCAGTTACAAACCAACCTAGACCTTGCAACCATTGCTTACGACAAGCAAAAGCGCCTGTGGGATCAAAAAATTGGTAGCGAGATTCAGTTTCTGAGTGCTAAAACACAAAAAGAAAGTTTAGAGAAACAATTAAAAACCCTGCAATCTCAAATTGATTTGACAGTTATCAAATCGCCTATAAACGGTGTTGTTGATGATATTAATGTTAAAATTGGTGAAATGGCAAGCCCCGGCTTTACCGGCATACGTGTGGTAAACCTAAGCAACATTAAGGTTGTTGCAAAGGTGTCTGACAACTACATATCTAAAGTTAAAAAAGGCCAGTCGGTTGTTGTGCGTTTTCCTGATGCCAACTACCAAATTACCGCCCCTGTTAGCTTTGTAAGCAGCGTAATTGGTACCAACCGGTCTTTTAACGTAGAAGTTAAGGTAAATAACAAAGACGCCATGATAAAACCAAATATGGTGGCAAGCCTATTAATATCCGACCAAAAATTATCAAACGTATTGGTAGTGCCATCAAACGCAATAGAACACACCGCAACAGGCAATTACCTAATGGTAGTAACAGGCACTAAAGATAAATACACCGCCAGCCGCCGCAAGGTAGAAATTGGTGTAGAATACAACGGCCGCACTATTGTTACCGAAGGCTTGAAAGAAGGTGAAAAGGTTATAACCTTTGGTTTTCAGGATGTTGTTGACGGCCAACCTATTTCTTTTTAATTAAACCAATAACACTGCACGGCCCTGTCCGGCATTAAACATATAAAACGCATTTACCATGCAGATGGAACGATTAAAAGAATTGTTGGTAACCAACTGGGCGATTAATAACCGCACCAGTGTATATGTGCTTACCATCATTATATCTTTAGCGGGCTTGTTTGTTTTCAACAGCATTCCTAAAGAGCAGTTTCCTGATATTGTTGTACCAACCATATCAGTAGTTACCATATACCCCGGCGCTACACCCGAGGATATTGAAAACCTTATTACCAAACCAATTGAGAAGCAATTAAAATCGGTATCGGGTATTAAAAAAGTAACCAGTAATTCTATTCAGGACGTATCAATTATTACCGCCGAGTTTAAAACCGACCAAAAGGTAATTGATTGTAAAAACAAGGTTTCAGACGCGGTTGACAAAGCCAAGAACGACCTGCCGACTGACTTAGATAACGACCCGCAGGTGCAGGAATTCGACTTTTCTGAATTCCCTATCATGAACATCAACATATCAGGCGACCTTCCCTTAGACAGGCTTAAGAAATATGCCGAAGATTTGGAAGATAAAATTGAGGGTATGCCAGAAATTACCCGTGTAGATATTGTAGGTGGCCTTGACCGTGAAATACAGATTAACGTTGACCTTTACAAAATGCAGGCCGCTGGTATTACCTTTGGCGATATTGAAGGTGCCGTAGCCCGCGAAAACGTAAACATATCAGGTGGCGACATTCGTGTTGACGACCAACGCCGCAGCTTACGTGTAACAGGCCAGTTTAAAAACCCTAAAGACATTGAAAATATTGTAGTTCGCTCTTTTCAGGGCACTACGGTTTTCTTAAGGGATATTGCTACCGTTACCGATGGGTATAAAGAAAAACAAGACTTTGCCCGCCTTGACCAAAAAACGGTTATCAGCATGAACGTTATTAAACGGTCGGGCGAAAACTTAATTGCAGCATCAGACAAAATTCAGGATATTATACAGGAGTTTAAGGCAACTAAATTCCCCAAAGGGTTAGAGGTTACTATTACCGGAGACCAGTCTGACAACACCCGAGTATCTATTGCCGACCTTATCAATACCATTGTTATTGGCTTTACGCTGGTGCTTATAGTACTGATGTTTTTTATGGGCCTTAGCAACGCGTTTTTTGTTGCGTTAGCGGTGCCTCTTTCATCACTTATCGCATTCCTTTTCTTACCCGGTTTAGATTATACGCTAAACGTAATTGTACTATTCTCTTTCTTACTGGCGTTGGGTATTATTGTGGATGATGCCATTGTGGTTATTGAAAACACCCACCGTATATACAACAAGTACGATTTTGATGTAGTACAGGCTGCCAAGTATGCCGCAGGCGAGGTATTTATACCCGTACTGGCAGGTACGCTCACTACTATTGCCCCCTTCTTCCCGCTGCTGTTTTGGCCGGGTATAGCGGGCGAGTTTATGGGTAAACTGCCTGTTACACTTATTATAACCCTTGGCGCATCGTTATTTGTGGCCTTTATAATGAACCCTGTGTTTGCTGTGTCGTTTATGAAAAAAGGCGACCATGCAGAACTTCCTCCTATCCGCAGCCTGTTCCGCAACCTGATTATATTTGGTGTGTTGGCAATATTTGGCTTTTTAAGCGGTGGCTATGGCTTTGGCAACTTTATGTTGTTTATGATTGTGATGGCCGTATTCTACCACTTTGTACTTACCCGCGCAATCAAATCATTCCAGGAAAAAGTATGGCCTAAATTTATTGCAGGCTACCGCAAGGTGCTTGTAGTATTTGTAAAAGGTTACAGGCCTATATTTGTTGTTGGTATTACATCGGTAGCTACGCTTGTTACTATTTTTGCCTACTTCAGCTCTGAGCCAAGATTTGAATTTTTCCCTAGCGGCGACCCTAACTTTGCTTACGTATACATACAGGCTCCACTGGGTACCGACGCTGAAGTAACAGACTCTATTACCCGCATTGCTGAGAAGAGGGTTTACGAAGTATTGGGCCAGAAAAACCCCAATGTAAAATCTGTTATTGCCAACGTTGGCCTAAACGCCGGCGACCCGCAAAACCCAGACCGCGTGCCTACCCCTTATAAAGGTAAAATTACGGTAGCTTTTGTTAAATTCTCTGATCGTGCCGCTGGTTTTAACACTAGCGAGGCACTGAATAACATCCGCGAGAAGTTTAAGAAAGAGCCTATACAGGGTGTTTCTATATCGGTAGATAAAGAGGCTAATGGCCCACCGGTAGGTAAGCCTGTAAACATGGAAATTAGTGGCGACGAGTTTCCTGTGCTGTTAGACCTGCAAGAGAAAGTGTTTAAAGCTGTTGCCAAGGCCAAAATTACCGGCATGGAAGAGTTTAAAAGCGACTTGCAGCTGAACAAGCCTGAGATAATTATTGATATAGACCAGGAAAAAGCCCAACGCGAAGGTGTAAGCAAAGCCCAGATTGGTATAGACCTGCGCACGGCCTTGTTTGGCAAAGAAATATCAAAATACAAAGATGCTAATGATGACGCGCCTATACAACTGCGTCTTACTGAAGATTACCGCAAAAAAGTAGAACAGCTTACCAACCTGCAAATATCTTTTATGGATATGGCAAGTGGCCGTTTTAAGCAATTGCCCTTATCATCAGTAGTTACGGTGCGCTACGCGCAGTCGTATAACGGTATCAACCGCAAAAACCAAAAGCGTGTGGTATCCTTATCATCAAACGTTGAAAACCCTGATTTAACAAGCAACATTGTTGCCCAGCTAAACAGCGTTATAAGCACTATTGATGTACCTGAAGGGTATGAAATAAAAATGACCGGTGCGCAGGAAGATCAGAAAGAAACATCAGACTTTTTAGGGGTAGCGTTTTTAGCTGCTATTTTGTTAATGTTCTTCATCCTGGTAACACAGTTTAACTCTGTTGTTAAGCCAATGCTTATCTTCTCAACCATCTTCTTTAGTTTGATGGGTGTGTTCTTAGGCTTTATCATATTCGACTTTAGCTTCTCTATTGTAATGACGGGTGTGGGTATCTTTGCCCTATCGGGTATCGTTATCCGTAACGGTATATTACTAATAGAATTTATTGATGAGCTGCGCCAGCGCGGCGAAACCATTCACGAAGCGGTGGTTGATGGCGGCGCAACCCGTTTAACACCTGTATTTTTAACAGCAGTATCGGCCATACTTGGTTTAATACCGTTAGCTATAGGTTTAAATATTGATTTTGCCGGGTTATTTACCCACTTCGACCCGCATTTCCACCTTGGTGGCGATAACGTTGCCTTCTGGGGCCCGTTAGCCTGGACAATGATATTTGGTTTAGTTATAGCAACCTTCTTAACCCTGTTAGTAGTGCCTACCATGTACATGATGGCCTACAAAACCAAGCACAAAGTGTTGGGCTGGTTTAAGAAAAAATAGTCCGGTTTTCATTTTAATAGATTTAGTAAAGCAAAAAAGCGCCGCATAGCAATATGCGGCGCTTTTTTTATGCTGCTAAGCATATATTTAGTTTACAAAAATCTTGTCTTCAGAAACACCATGGCAACTATTACAGGCGCCATTAGTTATGGCACTACTCATATACTGTACATCGCCGCTGGTGCCAGTAATGCCTGGGTACAAACCGCTGCCAAAGTCTATATCTTCTGTAGTGTAAAAATTGCCTTTAGCATCAACCTCTATGGTGTATTTAAGTGTGCCAGTGCCATCGGGCCCTGTATATAGTTTAACTGTACCGTTTGGTTGAACGTTGGTAAACGCAGCATTGTAAACAGTGCCCGCCGCATTAAACCAACCTTCGCCCGCGCCGCCACTTTTATGGCAGTTCATACAATTTTGTCCCATGTTGTGGCTGTCGTCATCGCCGTAGCGAGATATGTTAGTTTCGTTTTCCTCGTTTTCCTTTTCGCAGCCCTGTATGGCTACCATGCCGCCAAATAAGGCAGTGAGCAATCCCATTGTAATTAACTTTTTTTTCATGGTTTCTATTTTAAACTTGATAATTGCTTGTAGTAAAAAATTATTTATTCCGATTTATTTTTTAAACTCATAAGTAAGGCATAAGCCCCCTTTATAGCAAAGCGGTAGTTATTTATGTCTTTATTTTTATCCGCAGGCACAATTTCAGTAAAGCCTCGCTCGCTGCTGCCGGGCAATACCTCAAACAATTCAAATACCCCGGCTGATTTTTGTATAAATACGTAATGTTTGTTTTCAAATTCAACAATGGCATCATCTGGCAAGGCAGGCGCATTACTACTTTTAACCTCAACATTTGCATTCATATACATACCCGGTATCAGGCCCTTATCATACTCTTCAAAATGGCAATGCACCTCTACGCTACGCTCTACCGAAAGGCTTTTACCAATAAGGATAACCTCGCAGGTATATTTTTTATCGGCATTGTTAGTATAGGCATATACCTTTTGGCCAATGGTAAACTTGTTAAGGTCTTTTTCAAACACCGTTAGGTTAAGGTGTATGTCGGCAGGGTTTACAAGCTCAAACAACACATCGGCAGGGTTTACATATTTGCCAATGTTTACGTTTACCTTCGATACAAAACCATCAATAGGTGAATATACGTTTATGCCACGCGATAGGTTATTCTCATTTAGGTTATCAGGGTTGATACCAATTAGCTTAAGCTTTTCGTACAACGATTTCATCAATATCTTCTGCGATTTATAGTCCGCTTCAGCCTGCTGAAAAACCTTGTCGCTGCTGGCTTTAGTGGCGTTTAAATCTTTCTGGCGAAAATACTCCCCTTCTATATATTTAAATTTAGCCTGTGCGTTCAGGTAATCCTGTTGAAGTTGAATATACTGCTGGTCTTCCATTACGGCAATAACATCGCCTTTGCCCACATGCATACCCGGCAGCAACTTGGTGCTCTTTAAATACCCGCCCAACGGCACACTTACCGATACCATATTTTGGGGCGGCACATCAATAATACCATTTACTTTTAGTATCGATGATAGGCTCTTCATTTCGGCTTTGCCCACTTGCACGTCTGCGTTTTTACTTTGCGCATCGGTAAGGGTAACTGTTGTGCCGCTTTCTTCTTTAGCAGATGTTTCATCGGCCTGCTTTGCTCCGCCGCAGGCGGTTAGCAATGATATGGCAATAAAAATTATATACTTGTTCATGTTGTTACTTGTTTGTTAGTGCGTTTAAATCAATCACACTAAGGTTTAGCGCCTTTACGGCGTCTAAATAATCACTTTGGGTGGCAATGGCCTGGTTAATCAGCATTACCCAGTCCAGATAATTAATATCGCCACCTTGTAACTGAGTGCTGGCTGTTTTAATAATGGTATCAGCATAGCCGAGGGCGCTGCCCTCATAATAATCTACCGCCTGCTTGTTCTTTGTGTAATTGGCCAATGCCTGGCTGTAGGCTGTTTGCAAAGAGTTTACCCCCGACAGGTAGTTGTATTGCGCAATTTGCTTGTCTATTTTCAATGCGCCAATTTTTGCTTTTTGTGCGCCAAAAAACAAGGGAATACCCAAGCCAAATTGCGCCGACTGAAAACGGTAAGTAGTAGTGTAGGCTTTATTATCGGCACCTATACCTCGTATACTCATGTTGCTGTAGCCCAAGCTAATATCAGGCAACAGGCCTGCCTTTTCTGTTTTTAGGCGGTAAAGGCTTACCTGCTCTTGTTGTTTTAAGTAGCCAGCCAGCGGGTGCTGCATAAGGGTGCTGCTATCAACCACCATAGGCAATTCAATTTTAAATTGCGGTTGGTAGGGTATATAATCCACGCCGGTATTAAGCAGATAATTAAGTTGCTTTTGAAGCACAACATAGTCTTGCTGCAACTGGGTAAGTTGCAGGTTTACTTTGCCTTTAAGGTTATCGGCAGTGGTCTTTTCCAAGATGTTGCTTTCGCCCTTGTTAAAGCGTTGCGTACTTTTTATTAAAAACTCAGTAAAAAGGCTATCGGCACGTTGCAAAAGTTTCTTCTTCTGGTCTAAAAAGAGCAACTCATAAAACACCGCAGACACCTGCTTCTTCAAATCGTTCTGCTTAATGGCTACTGCCAGTTGCCCGCCTTTATACTCCTCATTAAGCAACTGCTTTTGGGTGCTGTAAACAGTAGGAAATTTTATGGTTTGAGAAATACTAAAACGGGTATCGTTATACACACTGTTTATTTGCCCATACTCGCCTATAACAGCGGTAGATTGTAGGTTCCACGCGGTGCCTTTTAACTTGCCCAGATAGTCGGTTTGCAGGTTTTGTGCACGCAGGCTTACGTTGTTTTTCAAAGCGGTATCAATAGCCGCTTGCAGCGTTAAAGTTTGCTGCCCATAGCTTGCTGTAGAGCCAAAACTCATAAAGCCGATAACGGTTAGCCCTGCTACAATATGCTTTTTAACTTTAAAACCACTCTCAAACAAAATGTACAGTATGGGTAATACAAAAAGGGTAAGCAAGGTGGCCAGTAACAGCCCGCCAATAACTACCGTAGCTAACGGACGCTGCACCTCTGCACCTGCCCCGTTGCTAACGGCCATAGGCAAAAAGCCCAGCGATGCCACAAAGGCTGTCATAAGCACTGGCCTAAGCCTAACTTTGGTGCCTTGAGTAACAATGCGCTTAACATCCTTTAGCCCTTCGGCACGCAGGCGGTTAAACTCGGCAATAAGTACAATGCCATTTAGCACCGCCACGCCAAACAAGGCAATAAAGCCCACCCCGGCTGATATACTAAACGGTAAGCCCCTTGCTGCAAGCGCAAATATGCCACCAACAGCAGACAGCGGAATAGCCGTGTAAATAAGTAAGCCCTGTTTAATAGAGCCAAATGCAAAATACAGCATAAGAAATATGAGTAGTAACGATATGGGAACGGCAATGCTTAAGCGCTTTTTAGCCGCATTCAGGTTTTCAAACGCGCCACCATAATCTATACGGTAGCCACGTGGGAGTTTGATGTCGGAAGTAACCTTGGCCTGCAACTCAGTTACAATACTTTGTACATCGCGCCCACGAACGTTAAAGCCAACGATTATGCGCCTTTTAGACCCCTCGCGTTGAATTTGGTTAGGGCCGTTTTTGCTTACAATACTTGCCAACTGGTATAAGGGCACTTGTGTGCCTTGCCTGGTAGGTATCAGCAGGTTTTCTACATCAGTAATGTTACTGCGTTTTTCAACTTGTAGCCGCACTACCATATCAAACCTTTTTTCACCCTCAAACACCAAACCCGCACTTTGTCCAGCAAAGGCGGTGTTTACCACCTTGTTTACATCGCTAATATTAAGGCCGTACTGTGCCATTGCACTACGATTGTAGCTAATTATAATTTGCGGCATACCGCCAACGGGTTCAACAAATATATCTTTAGCACCATCAATAGTACCAGCTGCTTCGCCCAGCTTTTGGGCAAATAAGGCAAGGCTATCCATATTGTCGCCAAATATTTTACAAACTACATCCTGGCGCGCCCCCGTCATCAACTCGTTAAAACGCATTTGCACGGGGTATTGAAAGCCTGTGGTTAAACCGGGCACAGCTTCCAGTTCTTTGCTCATTTTATCGGCCAGTTCATTAAATGTTTGGGCTGATGTCCACTCGCTTTTGTCTTTCAGTATTATCATCATGTCTGATGCTTCAATAGGCATAGGGTCTGTGGGAATTTCGCCGCTGCCTGTTTTGGTTACCACTTTTTGTACTTCAGGAAATTTTTCGAGCAGAATATGCGATGCCTTTTGCGTAGCCTCAATATTTGCTGTAAGGTTGCTACCGGTAAGCAGGCGGCATTCAACGGCAAAATCGCCTTCTTCTAAACTAGGTATAAACTCGCCGCCTAAAAAGGTTAGCGTTACTACCGCACCAATAAATAAAGCAATAGTAACAGCTAAAATGGTTTTAGGGAAATTTAATGCCCTTGTAAGTGTTTTTTGGTATAATCGCCCTATGCCCTCCATGATCCTGTCGGATATTGTTTTTTTATGGCTGATTTTTTTGCTTAAAAACAGCGCGCTAAAGGCAGGTATATAGGTTAGCGAGAGGATGAAAGCACCCAACAGTGCAAAGGCTACTGTTTGAGCCATGGGCTTAAACATTTTACCCTCTATGCCCTGCAATGTAAATATGGGCAGGTATACTATTAAAATTATTATTTGTCCAAAAACAGCGCTATTCATCATCCGCCCCGCCGATTGGTTAACCTCGGTATCCATATCGCCCTGGGTTAGCTTGCTTACCTGACTGAATTTTTTGCTATGGGTAAGCGTGTGCATTACAGCCTCTACAATAATTACCGCCCCATCTACAATAAGACCAAAATCTAACGCGCCAAGGCTCATCAGGTTGCCGCTAACGCCAAACAGGTTCATCATAATTATGGCAAACAACATAGCCAGCGGTATTACCGATGCCACCAATAGCCCTGCCCTAAAATTGCCTAAGAAAAGCACCAGCACAAAAATCACAATCAACGCACCTTCCAGTAGGTTTTTCTCTACAGTGCCGATGGCATTGTTTACCATTTTGGTTCGGTCTAAAAAAGGTTCTATTACCACCCCTTCAGGCAGGTCTTTCTTAATTAATTCAATCCGCTCTTTTACATCTTTAATAACGCTGCTACTGTTGCCGCTCTTTACCATCATCACCACACCGCCGGCTACCTCGCCCATGTCATTATAGCACAATGCGCCATAGCGTATGGCATTACCAAAGCGCACATCAGCCACATCGCGAATAAATAGCGGGGTGCCATTTTCTGTGCTTTTTACCTGTATGCTTTCAATATCGGCAAGGGTGCCCACTAAGCCTTCGGTACGTATGTACTGCACAGTAGGGCCTTTTTCAATGTAGGCTCCGCCGGTATTCTGGTTGTTATTCTCCAGCGCGCTAAAAATATCAGCAATGGTTACCCCATACGATTTTAGCTTATCGGCATTTACAGCAATTTCGTACTGCTTAAGCTTGCCGCCAAAGCTGCTTACATCGGCCACACCGGCTACGCCTAGTAGTTGGCGACGCACCGTCCAATCTTGTATAGTGCGCAACGCTGTGGCATCATACTTATTCTCATATCCCTCTTTGGGCCTTACAACGTATTGATAAATCTCGCCAAGGCCGGTAGTTACCGGGCCCATTTCGGGCAAGTCTACCCCCGGGGGCATAAGCGGTTGCACTTTTACAAGGCGTTCGCTAACCTGCTGGCGCGCCCAGTAAACATCTACATCATCAGTAAAAACCAACGTAACCACCGATAAACCAAAACGCGAAAAGCTACGCATTTCCATTAAGCCCGGTATGTTGGCGTTAGCCTGCTCTATTGGGTAAGTAATAAGCCGCTCAATATCGGTAGCGCCCATAGCGGGAGCTACAGTAATAACCTGCACCTGATTGTTGGTAATATCGGGCACGGCATCTATGGGTAAACGCGTTACCTCGTAACTGCCATAGCCAATAAGGCCAATAACAAACAGGGCAATTATCAGCTTATTTTTAACTGAAAATTGAATTATCCGGTTTAGCATAGCTTAGTCCTCAACATCTGTTTGATCAATAGCCCCGGCAGCGCTTGTTGCGCCTCCTGCTATTTCGGTATGGCGAATTTGCCCGCCATAATAGCCCGCTCTTGCCATTGCTGCAAAAGCCAAAACTGTTAAAATCGTACAGGCTATAAACAGGCTTTTGCGCACAGGCAATTTGCGTATGCTAAAAAACAAGTAAATAGCACATAGCAAGCCTGAGGCCAATGTTAATATTAGTGCAGGCTTTGCAGCATCTTCGTGGGTATGGATAGAATCTTTAGTAACGCCCGGAATTTTTTTGGCGGTATGTTCTGCGCTCTCGCCGGTGTTGTTAACTACCATGGCGCTCACTGCCAATACTATTACAAGGCCGGCAGCAAAATCTTTAAACTTGGGGTTGTTTTTTACTATGGCCCAAACCATAATTGCGCTTGTTATTAACGTGCCCACAATGGGGAAGTGTGTTAACAGCAAATGAATGTGTGTAGCGTTCATTGCTAAATAATTTAATACTGTTAAAATGATAGTTTCCGCGTAAACAGAAAGGCAACCTGTGCAAGGCAAAACCTAAATCAGAAAAAATTATTAGCAGCTTTTGGGCGGTTGCCAAATGGATGAAAGGTATTGCGAAGACACAAGGGTTTCATCAATTAAAATATGGCTTATGTACGAATGTTCGATTGGGTTGATGCTAAACTTATGGTTGACCGCCGGAAGGGCGTTCATAACCGTAGCAATAGAATGGTCGTGGGTTTTAAAGGGGAGTTGCTGGTCGCGTTTGTAATCAGCATCCTGCTCATCGCCACTAAAATAATGCTCGTTGATATAGGCCAAAAAATCAAGCGATTTATCGGTTTGCTTATGCTCGAAAAAGTGCTGCACCAACACCGGAGCCTTGAGCAACTGGTGCATTGGCGTAGCCGAAAATAGCACGACACCCAAAAACAATATGGCAATTATCCTTTTCAACAATAGCAAATTTAACTTATTAAACCCGCAAAGGCAATTTCCGCAAAAAATTCAGAATGATTTTAAATAGACCAAAAAAAAAGCCCGACTAAAAATCGGGCTTTTTTTTATTTGTTGAGGCTCTAGTTACCTAAGTCGCTAATAAATTTAAGTCGAACCAGGCGCAACTCTTCGCTGCTGTAAGTTTCTTCGCCAAACTCTTCAACAGCATCTTCAATGCTGTCAGTTTCAGCCGTGCGGAAGAAATCAAAAATCTCCTGTTGCTCTTCTTCGCCCAACAACTCGTTCAGGTAGTAGTTAAGGTCTAGCTTAGTGCCAGACGATACGATACTTTCCATCTCGGTAATAAGTTCGTTAGGTGTTACCCCTTTCGCCTCGCATATATCTTCAAGCGGCAACTTACGGTCAACGCTTTGAATGATGTACACTTTAAGGCCCGACTTGTTTACCACCGATTTTACAACCATATCCTGTGGGCGGTGGATATCATTATCCTCCACATACTTTTTGATAAGTTCGACAAACGGTTTGCCGAACTTTTGGGCTTTACCTGCGCCAACACCGCTAATGTTTTTCATTTCCTCTAGCGTTACCGGATACTGAATAGTCATATCCTCTAACGATGGGTCTTGAAACACAACGTATGGTGGCACATTATTTTGCTTAGCAATTTTTTTGCGTAAGTCTTTTAGTAAGGTAAAAAGGGCATCGTCAGAAGCACCGCCGCCACCTTGGGCTGCTGCGCCGTCTACGCCTTCTTCGTCCTTATCTGTTTCATCAAAATTCTGGTCCTTTGTCAACATAATTGAATAAGGTTTTTCCAAGTATTGTTTACCTTTTTCTGTTACTTTTAATATTCCGTAGTTCTCAATTTCCTTTGATAAAAAGCCCAACACAGCAGCCTGGCGGGCAACTGCCATCCAGTGGCGTTCTCCCTCTTCAACTCCTTTGCCAAAGATTTCAAGCTCGTGGTGCTTATACTGTTTTATAGCGGTATTGGTATTACCTACCAGTACATTGGCCACGTGCCTGTCTTTAAACTTCTCTTTAACGGCTAAAACGGCTTCAATTATATCACAAATTGCGTCTTCGCCCTCAAAAGGTGTTTTGGGGTTACGGCAGTTATCGCACATGCCGTTACAACCCTCTTCATCAAATTCTTCGCCAAAGTAATGCAAAACTATCTTACGTCTGCAATTTGAACTTTCAGCATAGGCTATAGTTTCTGATATCAATTGCATCCCAATCTCTTGCTCAGCAACGGGTTTGCCCTTTAAAAACTTTTCTAATTTTTGTATATCATCATAGCTGTAAAAGGTAATACAGTTGCCTTCGCCCCCGTCGCGGCCGGCTCTTCCGGTCTCCTGATAGTAACCTTCCAGGCTTTTGGGTATCTCGTGATGGATAACAAAACGAACATCGGGCTTGTCTATCCCCATACCAAAAGCTATAGTGGCTACTATAACCTGGATATCTTCCATAAGGAACTTATCCTGTGTTTCGGGCCTTGTTTTGGCATCAAGACCCGCATGGTATGGCAGGGCTTTAATACCATTGGCCTGAAGCAAAGCTGCCAATTCTTCAACCTTCTTCCTGCTCAAACAATAGATAATACCACTTTTGTTTGGATTTTGTTTAATGTACTTAACTATTTCTTTATCAGCATTTACTTTTGGGCGTACCTCGTAGTAAAGGTTGCTGCGGTTAAATGATGATTTGAATACCCTGGCGGTTTGCATGCCCAGGTTTTTCAAAATATCCTGCTGTACTTTTGGGGTTGCTGTTGCGGTAAGGGCAATAATAGGCACCTGGCCAATAGCCTCTATAATAGAGCGCAGACGGCGGTACTCCGGGCGAAAATCGTGCCCCCACTCAGAAATACAGTGTGCCTCATCAATTGCAAAGAATGATATTTTAATTTCGCGGAAAAAGGCTACGTTTTCTTCTTTAGTGAGCGACTCGGGCGCTACATACAACATTTTGGTGCGCCCGGCAGTAATATCGGCCTTTACCTTTTCAATTTCTTTTTTGGTAAGCGATGAGTTTAGGAAATGGGCCACTCCATCGTCAGACCCGTAGTTGCGTATTGCATCTACCTGGTTTTTCATCAATGCAATAAGTGGAGATACAATAATTGCCGTACCCTCGCTAATTAAAGCCGGCAACTGGTAGCATAGGCTTTTACCACCGCCCGTAGGCATTATAACAAAGGTATCATTACCTGCTAAAATACTGTTTATTACTTCCTCCTGTTCTCCTTTAAACTTGTTAAACCCAAAATACTGTTGCAAATGGGTGGCTAAAGGCACCTCAATTTCGTTGTCAATTAACATAAATGATATAAAATTCTGATAATGAGTTAGTTACTCGTTTCCCCTTTCGGAATGTAAAGATATAGAAAAAATTCTCTTAAAATCAAAATAACATTGGTTGTTTTTGTCTTAATAACAGGGTGTTGATAATATAAAAAAGCCGCGCCACGCATAAATTGCTTTATAGGGGTAAATTAGCCTTTAAATTTATTACAGGCATTAAAGAGGCCTAATAGTTTATTTTAGATACAGTAAAGCAAGCCGATGGACAAGAGCAAAACGCTTAGTATAGTAATACCGGTATACAACGAAGAAAAATCATTACCAACCGTTTTACCGGAGGTTATAAGTTTTGTGGCAGCCAATAATTACCATTTAATATTGGTAAACGATGGGTCAAAAGACCAATCGCTGGCCACAATGTCTGCCTTTTGTAAAGATATGCCCTATTGCACCATTGTAAACCACAAGGTAAACCGGGGGTATGGCGGGGCTATAAAAAGCGGGGTATTAGCCGCCGAAACCGATTTTGTAATAACTATTGATGCCGATGGGCAACATTACCTTGAAGATGTTACCAAACTATTTAGCCACCTGCTTGATACAGATGCAGATATGGTAGTAGGCAGCCGCAAAGGCCAAAAAGAGGCATCAGCATTCCGCGGGGTGGGCAAATCCATTATACGAAGTGTCGCTAAAGTATTGATGCCCATAAATATTTACGACATCAATTCGGGCATGAAGATATACAACACAGGACTTGGCAAGCTTTATATTAAACTTTGCCCAGACTCTATGGCATACAGCGATATTATTGCCCTAGTATTTATAAGCCAACGCCACAGGGTGCTTGAAACACCTATTGGTATAAAAGCACGAGCCGCGGGCGAAAGCACCATAGGGGCGCGCACTGCCTTTGAAACCATTATGGAGATTTTAAACGTGGTAATTTTGTTTAACCCTATGCGGGTGTTTTTGCCCATAGCCATCCTGTCTATGTTTACTGGCATTTTGTGGGACCTGCAGTTTCTTTTTACAGGGCGCGGCTTAAGTATTGGTGCATCTATGCTAATTATTGCCGGGTTTATATTTTTCTCTATCGGGTTGATAACAGAGCAACTATCGCAAATACGTAAAAGGCAAATTTTGTAGTGGCTATAACCAATAAAAAATATTACCTATTTAGTGTTGACTTAGAGGATGTTAGGGACATGATTGACAATGGTATGCAATACAAAGAAGCCGTTGTAAGCAATACCCAAAAATATCTTGCTTGGCTAAGTAAACACAAATTTAAAGCCACATTTTTTGTAGTTGGGCGCACCGCCCAGGCATTTCCATCGTTAATAAAAGAAATTGCCGATAGCGGGCACGAAATTGCCCTGCACAGCCACAACCATGTGCACATTACCAAACTTACACCCGAGCAATTTAAGGCAGATATAACAGCCAATATTAATGCTATACAAAAGGCGGGTGTTGCAACCGTAAAAGGCTTTAGGGCGCCTACTTTCTCGCTGGTTGAACAAAGTAAATGGGCATATAAAATTTTGCGCAATGCGGGTATCGAATATTCATCATCAGTAATACCAAATACAAACCCTCTGTTTGGCTGGCAAAATTTTGGTGGCGAACAAATGGTAGACGGGGTGTATGAAATACCAATGAATATAGGCAACAAGCCTTTTAGTGTGCCATTTGGCGGCGGGGTTTATTTTAGGTTTTTACCATGGCTTATATCTAAGCGTTTGTTTAAAAACACGGCAAAAAAACAACAGCCTGTTTTAGGATATTTTCATCCGTATGATATAAATACAGAGCAGGAACGTTTTATGCACCCGCACCTAAACAACAACAAGCTTTTAAACAAGCTTATGTATATTAACCGCAGCAAAGTATTTAACCGCCTTGACCGGGTTATTGATTTAGGTTTTGAAGTGGTTAGGTATGATGACTATTATAGGATGCAAACAGAATGAGTAATGCTAAGCTATATACAAACGAGGCTGAAAGGCTAAGCCTTTACATTATTGGTAAATCTTGCAATAGCGATGTTGCTGATGGGTATGCTGCTGCGGTAACCAAGCTGGATATGGCATTAACACCCGCGCAGGAACAAACCTATAAACGTATGGTTGGCTGGCGCTTTTATATGCGGGCTATTGATGGTGGGTTGGCATTTACCAATCGCGAGTCGCTATTGCGGAAACGGATATTTGTAATGCTATGCCTGCTTGAATCATCAAAATACAATACCGAGTACTTTTTGCCACGCAAGCGCAACCCCTTTTACTTTTTTGGTATTGGCCTTAATGTGGCCTACGCTTTTTTTACCGCTATAATTGGTATATTAATAATTAAACTGAACAACATTGAATAGCCCCGAAAGCGCAATAGACTATATTATTGTAGGCTCGGGCTTAACCGGGGCCATGGCTGCGGAAACACTGGTAACAGAAGGGGCTGATGTACTGATGCTGGATGTTGCTTATAAAAACGAAACGGGAGTAGAATATCCTACAACCGATTTTTTAAGCATCCGCAAAGAAAATGACAACCAGCGGCAGCTATTTTTAGGCGATAATTTTGAGGGAGTACCTTGGGGCGCTATAAAAACAGGAGCGCAGCTTACACCTGGACGAAAATACATTGTAAAAGAACTTGATAAATGGCTTGCTATTGCCGGTGACACCTTCTTTCCGATGGAAAGTTTGGCTTATGGCGGACTTGGCAATGCCTGGGGTGCAGGCTGCTATATCTTTTCTGATGCTGAATTTGAAAAAATGGGCATTAGCAAGAGTAAGTTTACTGATAGCTACCAAACCGTGGGTGATAGGATTGGCGTTTCGGCGGGGTTGGATGATGCATTACCGTATACAGTTGGCGGGCTAAACAATATACTGCCGGCCATAAAGCCCGAAGCTGGGATGCTGGCTATGCTGGAGCGATACACCAGAAAAAAACAAGCACTAAACAAGAAAGGTTTTTATGCGGGTGTGCCGGGGGTTGCTTTGCTCACAAAAGACAAAGAAGACCGCAAGGCATTTTCGTATAACGACATGGACTTTTGGCACGACAATGAACAATCGGTATACAGGCCATGGATGACGGTGGATAAGCTGAAGAAAAAGACAAACTTTCAATTGGAAGAAAGGGTGCTTGTAACCCGCTTTGAAGAAGTTGGCGACCTTGTAAAAGTTGTATGCACCCATACTGAAAAGAACGAAGAAAAAGAATTTTGGTGCCGTAAATTAGTATTATGTAGCGGTGTATTAGGCACAGCGCGTATAGTGCTGCGCTCTTTTAAAAAACAACAAACACTGCCGCTAATTTGTAACCCATATGTTTATGTACCAATGATAAACTGGCGTATGCTGGGTGTAGAAACCCAAAGTCACAAAAGCGGTATGGGGCAGGCGGTTTTGTTTTACGATAAAAAACAAGACAACAGCGATGTTGCAATGGCAGCTATGTTTACCTACCGGTCGTTATTGCTGTATAGGTTGATAAAAGAAGCGCCGCTAAACTTTGCCACTGGGCGCGCGGTAATGCAATACCTTGTTCCGGCAATGGTTATAGCAGGCATACACCACCCCGAATATGGTGGCAGCAATAAGTTTGTACGGCTTGAAAAAGATATAAACTCTGCAACAGGCGACAGGCTATTTGCAGATTACAGGCTTAGCAGTACTGAAGAAAAGGAAGTGCTGGCAACGGAGGCCAAATTTTTTCAAACTTTCCGCAGCCTGGGGTGCATACCCATACAAAAAATTTACCCGGGCCATGGCTCTAGCATACACTATGCGGGTGTTTTGCCATTTTCGGCTACAGAAGAGTTATATACAACAGCAGAAAACGGCAGGCTGCACCAAACAAAAAACGTTTGGGTGGCCGATGGCTCATCTTTTAAATATGTGCCGGCCAAAGGCATATCATTTACCCTTATGGCCAACGCCGATAGGGTAGCTAAACACGCGTTAAAAAGGTAACATGAAAATTGCAATAACAGGCGCATCGGGTTTTATTGGGGCTGAATTGGTTAAGTACCTATCGGCACACCATAGTATTATAGCACTAAAACGCACACTAAGCAATGCGGCAGGGCAAAACACCGAAGAGCGAAGGTTTGATTTAACAGACGAAAACACATTTAATGCTTTTGACGATGCAGAGGTTTTAGTGCACTGTGCTTTTATTAAAGCTGATAAAAAAAACAAGCATGCATTGCAAACTAATATTGATGCTACGCTAAAGCTGGCGGCTATTTGCAAGCAAAAAAACATACACTTTGTATTCCTATCATCAATGTCGGCACACAGCGATGCATTGTCTGACTATGGAAAACACAAGTTTAACCTGGAACAAAAGCTTGATAATTCCGCAACCTGCGTATTAAAGCTGGGCCTTGTAATGGGCAATAGTGGCGGGCTTTATAATACCATACAACAAACCATTGCAAAATCGTCTGTTATACCCTTAATAAGTGGCGGGCAGCAACCCATACAGGTTATCCATGTATCAGACCTGGCAAAGCTTACAGAGAAAATAGCGCAACAAAAAATTACCGGCACCTACTGCGTTGGATCGGCAAAAGTTTATACGCTTAAGTATATGTATGAAGCTATTGCTGCATCGCTGGGCAAAAAAATAAAATTTGCCAGCCTGCCATTCGGGTTTATGCGGTTTTCCCTAACTATTGCAGAGGGTATAGGCTTAACCCTGCCCGTAACAACAGAAAATCTTTTGGGGCTAAAGCAGCTGAAGGCCTTTGATACGCAAGCCGACTTAGATTCGCTGCAAATAACCCTGCTGAGTTTGGAAGAAGCGGTAACAATTTCATAGCTTTAACGCATGTACAACTTTACACGGGTAACTACTGACAATGAAGCCAACGCTGCACATGCAGGCCTCTTGGCCAATGTTTTTGAAAAACCGGTGCTGTTTACCCCTGCGTTTATTAAATGGCAATATGCTGATAACCCCGCAGGCCAAATAGTTGGTTATAATGCAATGGCAGGCGATGTTATGGCCGCGCATTATGTAACACAACCATTTTACGCTGTTTTAGAAGGTAGAAAAAGTAAGGGCTTACTATCACTTAATACCGCTACACATGCCGACCACAGAGGCAAGGGGCTATTTACCCGGCTGGCCGATAAAACGTATGAAGCTGCTGCTGCAGAGGGCTATGAATTTGTAATTGGCGTAGCCAACCAAAACTCTGTACATGGGTTTACCAAAAAGCTAGGCTTTCAGCTTGCGGGACAGTTGCACGCCAAGGTTGGTTTTGGGCATCCGCCTGCAATTAATAGCAATGTTAATGCACAGTATGAGCGGATATGGGATGCCCAAATGCTAAACTGGCGATTAGCCAACCCGTCAAACAATTATTTGTCGGCTGGAGGTAAGATGGTATCATTCTATTCTAAAACACATATACCATTTATAAAATCGCACTTAGTTAGTATAGATAAAAGTATAGTGAACAAGGAATTTGGCAGCACCGTGTTTAACCCACTAACATTGTATATTGGTATTGATGCAGGCATAAAATTTACAGGTAGCACGTTTTTCAATATCCCATTGCGGTTTAGGCCGGCGCCACTCTACCTGATATTTAAAGATTTGACGGGGAAAGGCCAAGTTTTAGACTTTGATAACATACGGTTTAGGCTTATTGATTTTGATGCCTATTAGCAGGGTATTGATAGTTTGCAATTAAAATTTACATTTGCAACCCATGTTTACGCCTTCAGAAAAATATTTCCTTTTTTCGATTGATTTGGAAGACATCCGTTTTAGGATGCCTGATGGGGAAAAGTATGCAGAGCGTGTGCCGGCTATGGTAGATAAATACCTGGAATTTTTGAGCCGCCACAACAGTAAATGTACCTGGTTTACGGTGGGCGATGTTGCCCGCAAATACCCATCGATAATAAAAATGCTGGCTGACGAGGGGCATGAAATTGCCTGCCATACAGACCTGCATATACCCCTTACCAAACAAAATAAAGAAAGTTTTAGCAACGATTTAAAGCGGAATATAGAATCGCTGTATAATGCAGGGGCTAAAAATATTATGGGTTTCAGGGCGCCTATATTTTCGCTAACCCCCAATACCCAATGGGCGTATGAAGTGTTGGAGCAGCAGGGCATTGTGTATTCAAGCTCGGTATTGCCAAACCCCAACCCTTTTTATGGCTGGCCAAATTTTGGCGAAAACCCACGTATGGTAGGCCATGTGCTTGAAATACCTATGACGTTGGGGCGGTTTTTCCACCTGCGGGTACCTATTGCGGGGGGAGTGTATTTCCGCCTGTATAATTACAAGGCCCTGAAGTTGAATTTTGATATGCACTATAATGCGGGGAGAGCTGTTGTCAGCTACTTTCACCCATACGATATTGATACAGAACAGGAGCGCTTTATGCACCCCGACTTGAACGGGAGCAAGCTGTATAATTTTTTGATGTATTACAACCGTAAATCGGTATTGCCGCGTTTGGATAGTTTGATGCACGGTATGAAGCTAACTATTGTTCCTTACCGCGATTATATAGCTGATATTAAGCCATCGTTGGTAGTGGGGTAGGCACCCCTTCCCCCCAAAGGGGGAGTTAATCCACCAATTATTTTAGTTGACAAAGGGCATGTTGAGGTTGTACCTTTGCATAAAACTGAACTATGCCGTTACTACCCCTCCCCCTCTCCTAAAATTAATCCGCAGAATTGATAGCTTCTGCTACCGCCGGAAGGGTTTGAGGGTGCAATAAAAAGACTCCCTCCCCCTCGCAAGCTCGGGTACTCCCTCTTAGAGGGAGATTTAAAAAAAACAATCCGCAGAATTGATAGCATCTACTACCGCTGCAAGGGTTTGAGAGATTCTATTTATACCTCCCCGCCCTAAAGGGCACCCCTCTTACATTAGGAGGGGAGTTTAAAAAATATACCAACTAAAAACCGTATCTTTGCACCTATTTTTTACAGACCATGCAAAAGCAAGTATATACCGAATATAAAGGCCTTAACCTACCCAAGATAGCTGAAGAAATATTGGCGTTTTGGGAGAAGGAAGGCATATTCGAAAAGAGCATAACTACCCGCGAGGGCAGCCCGCAATTTACATTTTACGAAGGACCTCCTTCGGCTAACGGCCTGCCGGGCATACACCACGTTATGGCCCGCAGCATTAAAGATATTTTTTGCCGCTACCAAACCCTTAAAGGCTTTCAGGTAAACCGCAAAGCCGGTTGGGATACCCATGGCCTGCCTGTAGAGCTGGGCGTGGAAAAAGCTTTAGCCATAACCAAAGAAGACATTGGCAAAACCATTAGCATAGAAGACTATAACAAAGCCTGCCGCGCCGATGTAATGAAATATACCGACCTATGGGCCCGCCTTACCAAGGAAATGGGCTATTGGGTAAACATGGAAGACCCCTACATTACCTACGAAACCGACTATATGGAGACCGTATGGTACCTTTTGAAAATGTTTTTTGAGAAGGGGTATCTATACAAGGGCTACACCATACAGCCATACTCTCCCGCAGCAGGTACGGGGCTTAGCAGCCACGAGTTGAACATGCCCGGCACCTACAAGGCAGTAAAAGACACTACGGTTGTAGCACAGTTTAAAATACAAGATGTAGATAAACTGCCCTTTACACCCACACATGAGGCGTTTTTCCTTGCCTGGACCACAACACCGTGGACATTACCATCGAACACCGCGTTAGCCATTGGTGAGAAGATAGATTATGTTGCCGTAGAAACATTAAACCCATACACTTATAAGCCTGTTGTTGTAGTAATGGCAAAGGCGCTGATGGGTAAATACTTCCCTGAGAAAAACGCCGAATTGAAGTTTGAAGACTTTAAAGAAGGCGATAAAAACATCCCATTTCGCTTGGTTGGCGAGTTTAAAGGCAAAGACCTTGTTGGCATACGCTACGAACAGTTGATGCCCTACGCGCAACCAATAGAAGGCGATGCCTTCCGCGCAGTTGCAGGTGATTTTGTAAGTACCGAAGATGGTACGGGTATCGTTCACATTGCTCCAAGCTTTGGTGCTGATGACTTCCGCACGGCTAAGCAAAACGGCATAGGCGCGTTAACATTGGTTGACCTGCGTGGCCGTTTTACCGATAACGTTGGCGAGTTTGCCGGCGAATATGTGAAGGAGCAATACCTTACCGACGAAGAAAAAGAAGCAGAACGCGCCAAGCAGGGCCGTGATAAATACCTGAATGTTGATGAGCGCATTGCCATCAAACTAAAGACAGAAAACCGCGCGTTTAAAGTAGAAAAATACGAGCATAACTATCCCCATTGCTGGAGGACTGACAAGCCTGTTTTATACTATCCTCTTGACTCGTGGTTTATCAAAACAACAGCGGCCAAACCGCGCCTGATAGAACTTAACAAAACCATAAACTGGATGCCTGAAAGCACCGGCAGCGGCCGCTTTGGCAACTGGCTGGAGAATTTGCAGGACTGGAACTTATCGCGCAGCCGCTACTGGGGCATACCATTGCCGCTGTGGATTAGTGAGGACAAGATGGAAACCACCTGTATAGGTTCGGTTGAGGAACTGAATAAAGAGATTGATAAAGCTATAGCTGCAGGGGTAATGAGCGGTAATCCGCTTAACCGCCCCGATGGCAGTGTTGACCTGCATAAACCGTTTGTTGACGAGGTAATATTGATTAGCCCAACAGGTCAAAAAATGTACCGCGAATCGGACTTAATAGACGTGTGGTTTGACTCTGGTGCTATGCCTTATGCCCAGCTACACTGGCCTTTTGAGAACCAGGATAAGTTTAAAACAATGTTCCCTGCCGATTTTATTGCAGAGGGCGTTGACCAAACCCGCGGCTGGTTTTTTACATTGCACACCATTGCGGTAATGCTGTTTGACAGTGTTGCTTATAAAAACGTTGTATCGAACGGGTTGGTGCTGGATAAGAACGGCAATAAAATGTCGAAGCGTTTAGGCAACGCTGTTGACCCGTTTGAAACCCTTGGCAAATATGGCCCCGATGCTACCCGCTGGTACATGATAACCAACGCGCAGCCTTGGGACAACCTTAAGTTTGACGTAGAAGGCATTGGCGAGGTGCAACGTAAGTTCTTCGGCACGCTATACAACACCTACTCGTTTTTTGCGCTGTATGCCAATATTGACAAGTTTGTAATAGACGAAAATAACCTGGTGCCTGTTGCTGAGCGCAGCGAGCTTGACCGTTGGATACTATCTAAACTACACAGTCTTATAAAGCTGGTAACAGAGCAACTGGATGCATACGACCCAACACCGGCTGCACGCGCTATAGACGAGTTTGTGGGTGAGCATTTAAGTAACTGGTATGTACGTTTAAGTCGCCGTCGTTTTTGGAAAGGGGATATGAACCCCGATAAGAAGGCCGCTTACGAAACACTATATGAGTGCCTTAACACAGTAGCCCAGTTGATGAGCCCTGTGGCCCCGTTTTTTGCCGATTGGTTGTACCAAAACCTTAACGCTGCGGGCGAAGGCAAACCAGAATCGGTACACTTAACATTTCTTGCTAAAGCCGACGAAAAGTTTATAGACAAAGCACTGGAAGAGCGTATGGAGCTGGCGCAGAAAATAACATCGCTTACCCTTGCTTTGCGCAAAAAGGTAAACATACGTGTACGCCAGCCATTGAATAAAATAATGGTGCCTGTATTGAATGATGACTTCCGCAAAAAAGTGGAAGAGGTGAAGGGGTTAATATTATCAGAAGTAAACGTTAAGGAACTGGAATTTTTGGTTGATACCGGATTCCTTGTTAAGAAAATAAAGCCCGACTTTAAAGCCCTTGGCCCTAAGCACGGTAAGCTGATGAAGTCTATAGCGGCTGTAATTGGCACATTTACTAAAGAGGATATTACCGAGATAGAAACGCACGGCTACAAAGACATTACTGTTGAAGGCCAGCCTATAAAGCTGGAAGCCAACGATGTGGAGATACTGACCGACGACATACCGGGATGGGTGGTAAACAGCTGGAACGGGGTAACTGTGGCGCTGGACATAACCCTGACCGAGCAGTTAAAAGAAGAAGGCATAGCCCGCGAATTGGTAAACCGTATACAAAATATAAGGAAAGACCTTGACTATGAGGTAACTGACCGCATTGAAGTGTTAATACAACATCATGATTTGATTGCCCCGGCTGTGCTAAATAATTTCGAGTATATTTGCGCCGAAACTTTAGCAGGGCATTTAGAGTTAAAGCCTTTGTTAAATGCGGGAGAAGCAGTAAACGTTGAGGTAGACGAAAACGTTGAAACCCTTATCCTTATTAGTAAACTTAATTAGTGTAACCCATAATAACCTATAATAAATTATGGCAAAGAAAGTAGTTACAAATGACAAACCTGCGGCTGAAAAAACCAGCTACAGCCATGAAGAGCTGATGGAGTTTAAGGAGATAATCAACCGTAAGCTTGAAGAAGCGCGCACTGACTACGACCTTTTGGTTAGCTCTTTTTCTAACAAAGATGACCATGGTACTGATGATACTTCGCCAACATTTAAATTGTTAGAAGAAGGCTCTGAGGTTCTTTCTAAAGAAGAGACAGGCCAGCTTGCTACCCGCCAGAAAAAATTTATTGAGAGTCTGGAAGCAGCTTTGGTACGTATACAAAACAAAACATACGGTATTTGCCGTGTTACAGGTAAACTTATACCTAAAGAGCGCCTACGCATTGTGCCCCACGCTACCCTTAGCATGGAAGCTAAAATGCAACGTAATGACTTTAACACCAGCAGCGGAGACTAATTATTAAACACGATTTTTTAGCCCCGGCACGAAAGTCACCGGGGCTTTTGTATAGTATGAAAAAGCCTTTGCTAATAATATTCCTAGTACTGCTTATAGACCAGACTATAAAGTTTTGGATTAAAACGCATATGTACATAGGCGAATCGATTAAGGTACTGGGTGATAAATTTCAGATATACTTTATTGAAAATAACGGTATGGCCTTTGGCATGGAACTAGGTGAAACCGACTATAGCAAACTAGCCCTTAGCCTTATACGCATTGTGTTTGTTACTGGCATAGCGTGGTATTTATACAAAATAACAAGCAGTAAAGAGAAAGCGCCCAATGGTTTAATAGTTAGCCTGTCGCTGATATTTGCCGGTGCTATAGGTAATATTATTGATAGTATGTTTTATGGCCTGCTGTTTAGTGCCAGCCCCGAGGGAACCCCTATTGTGGCTGAGTTTTTGCCCGCAGGTGGCGGCTACGCCCCGTTTTTAAAAGGGCAGGTGGTAGATATGCTCTACTTCCCCTTATTTACCATTGAGCATATGCCCAACTGGATACCATTTATAGGTGGAGAGCGTTTTAGCTTTTTCAGCGCTATATTTAACATTGCAGACAGCGCAATTACCGTTGGAGTACTAATGATGCTGTTCTTCCAAAAGCGCTATTTCACATCGAAAAATGTGATAAATACGAAGCCAGCTACAACTAAAGTAGAAAACGCCGAACCAGGCCAAAACCCTAAATAGGGCTACTTAGGGAATATCACGTAGCGGAATAGTAGAATAAATAAACAGATGATGAACATGAAAATAGACAAACGGTTAATGCCGTGCATCATCCGTAAGTTAAAGTTTGGCCTTGGGGCGCCTTCTTGTGGCTTAGCAAAAAAGGTGCGCAAATCAAGGTAATGAAGTACTTTTTTCCACATAGTGCGTATACTGTAATAAAATATAAAGGTAGTAAAATTGTGCTACTTAATAATATGCAACAGGTAGTGTTTTTCCAGCGTTTGGTTGCGGGTGGCAGGGTTAAGGAATCTGGCCGATAGCATTACAATATGGTAATGGTTAAACAGCTTTTCTTCTGCTACATTTAGGCCCTTTGCTTTTACTTCGTTGTAGCCTGCTTCGTCGGTTACCAGCCATACATCGCCGGTTAAGGTATCGGGTGTTGTTTCGGCAATAATGGTGCGTGTATAAAACTCGAAAGCATGGCCTAGGGTATGGTAATAGCGAATGTTGTTTACTGATATTTTCTTTTCTACCACATAGTGCGCCATAACGCTGCTGCTATGGTATTGCAATAGTTGTGGATAGATGTAGCTATTCATAATCCCATTGAATATAGCCAATGCAAACAAGCCCGGAAACAGCAGACGGACAATGCCGTTTGTTTTAAAGAACAGCCATAATGCAAAGCCTGCAACGGCTGCTATTATTGCCCATAATACAATGTTCTGCATTGGGAAAAACCATATGCAAAACAACCCGATAACAACCAATGCAAGCACAACAACAAACAGGTGCAGGTAGCGGAATATGCGCTCTGTGCTAATATCCAGACCTGTAACGTAGCTTGCAGCCAACAATGCGCCAAACGGGGCTACTACAAATATGTAGTGTGGCAACTTGTAGTGCGACATTGACAGGGCGATAAACGGCAGCGTAAAACCCGCCAGCAACAATACCTGCCTGGCATAGCGCTGCGCGAATTTGCTTTTAAGTACCAGCCAAACATTGTTTGCCCAAGCCCAATACGCCAGCAACGAGAATGGCAGAAATGCCCATAAAAAAGTGTGTACAAAAAAGAAATAACCGGCATCATTTTTCCATACATTCTCGCCCGTAATGCGGCCAAAGCTTTGAGTCCAAAAGAAAAAGAGCGGCCCATCAGCCCCATACTGCTTATAAAGCCCATACACCATTGGAGCCAGTAGAATACCAATAATACCTAAGCCTATTAACCATCGGGGATTGAAGATGGTTTTATAATCGCGTTTGTAGAGTAAATACGTGCCCAAGGCTAACACAGGAACCATAATACCCAACGGGCCTTTGGCCAGCATACCTAAAGCTACAAACAGAAAGCCAATGATGAAATGGAACGGCTTTTTGGTATCAATATATTCAAACAAGGCCCAAACGGCTGTGATGACTGATGCCGCCAACATTGTATCGGTGCGGACATCGTTATTAAAGCTATACCAAGCCTGACAACCGTAGAGCATAAGGGCAGCAATTTGTCCGGTTTGCTTGGTGTACAGCTTTTTGCCCAATGCATAGGTTGTATATACACCCATAAGCGTAAACAAGAACGATGGCAACTTGTAGGCAAAATTAGATACCCCAAACAGCTTAAACATAAGTGCTGAACACCAAAACAGTAAAGGTGGTTTGTCTAGGTAATTTTGGTGGCGATGCATTACCTGTAGCCAGCTGCCCTCGTCGGCCATTTCGCGGCTAATGTTTGCATACTGCGCGGCATCAACCTCCATCACATCAACAAACAACCCTACTATGTATACAATAGTAAAAGCTATAAATGCCCAAGGGAGTATCTTGCTAAACTTGTTCAAATCAGCTGTTTCGTAATAGTTTGTCTAATGCTAATACCTGTGCTATAACAGGGACGTTTCCTTCATTCCAAATAACATAATCGGCGTGGGTCAGTTTTTGGGTTTCGTCCCACTGGTTTTTTACGCGGGCCAGCACCTCATCGCGGGTGGCATTGTCGCGCTGCATAACCCGGTGCAGTCGGGTTTTTTCATTAGCCGCCACCAATATGCTTTTATCCAGTTGCTTGTAAGCACCACTTTCAAAAAGTATGGCTGCTTCGTAAATTATGTAAGGAGAATTTTTATTCTCTGTTAACCAAATAGGTAAGCCTGCACGCACGGCAGGGTGTACAATAGCATTCAGCTTGGCCAATGCATCTGGGTTATTGAAAACCAGAGCCGCCATTTTAGGCCTGTCAAGCTTGTCGGTGGCATACATATCAGCACCAAAGGTTTCTTTAATTTGAGCAACAACGCTTGGGTCTTGGTCGGTGATGTTGCGGGCAACCTCATCGGCATGGTAAACAGGAACGCCCAAGGCCTTAAACACCTTGCACACGGTAGACTTGCCGCTACCAATGCCACCGGTTATGCCAACTTTTAAGGTCATCGTTTCAGCAGGTACCGCACACGGTCGTCTATAATGTTTACAGACGAGGTGTTCTTTGGGCTTTCGGCCACTGTAAGTTTTATATTATCGGCGGTTTGGGTAAGCACATTGCGGCAATCGGCCACTACCCTAAACTCGTTAGGTTTTATGCCAGCATAATAGCTAAGCGGCACACGGTATTTTACAATAGCCTTGGCCGGCACCAATACCACCTTAGCGCCCGGCGGCACATTAACCTGCTCAATAGGCACTTCCAGCGTACCTTCTGTAAACTCCTGCACATCAACCTTAACGCCAACCGTGTTGGGGCTCATTTGTATTTCAGAACCAAAACCATTACGGGCAATTTTGACGCGGTCTTCAAAAGGCGCTTCAATATCGTCTTTAGTAAGCAATTCGGTCTCAACAAAATCAATACGGTCTATTTGCGATTTTGGCCCGTTGATGGTAATACTATCGGGCGATATAACAGGTTCGGCCGAGAGCATGTACTGTTTCCTAAAATCAAATTCAGTTTTTAGTACCACGGCCACCTTTTTACCAGCTCTTTCGCTGGCGCTAACAAAAAGTGTATCGGGCTCTACCTTAAGCACCTTTGCATCATTACTAAGCTGGCGTGCAATAACCTCGGGCTTGTAGTTAAGCAACACATACGCCTCGTTACGGCGGTTGTTGCGGAATATGCGGTAGTTATTAAAATCAACGGTGATGGAATGCGCTTCGTTACGAAAACGGTAACCTACAATATTGTACCCATAATCTTCCAGTTCTAAAGAAACCTGGCGAGGCAGGTTAACATCTTTAACCCCAAAGCTATTGGCATTTTGGTATAGCACCTCAAAATCTACCAACACCTTATACGGGCGGGTAAGGGCGGTAAGCACCCATAAAAAGCCTGCCACCACTACGCATACACCAAATGCCAAAAGCCTGCCGCCGGGCCTGAAAAGCTTGCGCAGGGTTCTGGATGTAAATATGTCGCCAATTTCCACAGGGGAGCCGTTTAAGGCAAATATAACAAAAGCTTGTTAGCTAGCCTTGTTTAATGCTGCTGAAGCTTCTTGCGATATAGCGGTTTTGTCAATTTTAAGCTTGCCACCGCCCTCGGTTTCAATAATTACAGTAGCATCGCTTATCTCGGCAATTTTGCCGTGTACGCCACCAATGGTAACTATTTTATCGCCTTTTTTAATTCCCTCGCGGAAAAGTTTGGCTTCTTTAGCTTTTTTAGTTTGGGGGCGAATCATAAAAAAATAAAACACCAAAGCCATCATACCCAACATAGGTAATAATGTGCCAAGGCCACCGCCGCCCTGGGCTCCGCCTTGTGGTGGGCCCATTAAGAAAATTGATAAAAGGGTTGTCATTTGTATGGTATATAATACTGATTTTTACTTTTTTACAAAACCGCGCAACTTAAGTATAATTTTATTGGGCTGCGTGTTAGCTATTACGGTAATGGTTTTAACCACTTCGCCATCGCTGCCTTTGTTGGCTGAGTCAAAATCTACTTTAATCTCACCGCTATCTCCGGGGCTGATAGGTTCTTCAGGATACTCGGGAACGGTGCAACCGCACGATGTTTTTGTATCGGCAATAATTAAGTTCCCCTTACCTGTATTTTTAAACTTGAAGTTAAACTTAACATGGTCGCCTTCTTGAATAGTGCCATAGTTATATTCTACCGTTTCGAACTCCATTTTAGGCAGGGTCTCAGGATCGTAATCGCCCGATGCTGTTGCAGGGTTGTTTACATCGCCGGCATTAATACCGCCTTTACCATCTCCACAGCTATTAAAAACTAATACTGAAGCGGCTACTAAGGCTATAATAATCTTTTTCATGGTACTTGTTGCAATTAAGGCAGCAAAGGTAGTTAAAAATCAACCTCTACTACAAGGGGGCAATGGTCAGAATGACGTGCATCGGGCAATATTATTGCACGGCTTAGCGAACTATCTAAAGGTGTGCTTGCCAAATGATAATCAATACGCCAGCCCAGGTTTTTAGCGCGGGCATTAAAGCGGAAGCTCCACCAGGTGTAATTGTGGGGCTCCTGGTTAAACTTGCGGAAGGTATCGGTAAAGCCTGAATTCATAAACCCATCAATCCACTCGCGCTCTTCAGGTAAAAAGCCGCTGCTTTTGGCATTGCTCTTAGGGTTGTGTATGTCGATAGGCCTATGGCAAATGTTATAATCGCCTGAGATAATAAGGTTTGGGCGGCTTTGCTTAAGCGTATCAATATAGGGTTGAAAATCGGCCAGGAACTGCATTTTAAACGCCTGCCTTTCGTCGCCACTGCTGCCTGAAGGCATGTACACACTCATTACCGATACATCGCCAAAATCGGCACGGATAATACGGCCTTCGTTATCGTACGCTTCAATACCACAGCCATATTCAACCAATGTTGGGGTTATGCGGGTAAGTATAGCGGTACCGCTGTAGCCTTTTTTTTGCGCGGGGTACCAGTAGCAGCTGTAGCCTAATGCTTCAAAAATATGTTGTTCTATCTGGTCGGGCTCGGCTTTAACCTCTTGCAGGCAAACCACATCAGCATCGGTAGCCTTAAGCCATTCAGCAAACCCCTTAGACATAGCCGAGCGTATGCCGTTTACGTTGTACGATATAATTTTTTTCATAAATTAACGTTTATTCTTGTTAATACCTTTTCAAACTAGTTGCTGTGCGAATTATTTGAAGCGGTTAACTTGCAGCTACTATGCGTTGGCGGTTTATATGTGTTTTTTCTGTTTTCCTGTTGATGCTTTTGTCTACCCTGGCAAAGGCACAAACAGGCAGCAACCTGCGTACGCAATACATTAGCACCGCCAAAGATACGGTACAACTAGACAGTTTAAGTATCATTCCGGGGTCGTTTTTTATCCACAATACCGCAGGCGATAGCGTAGCTGAAAACCTGTACACTTTTGATTTTATAAATGCCCAGCTGATATGGAACCGCAAGGCGCTTAACCAATTAGGTGTGGTGCGCGATACCGTATACGAGGCCAACTTCCGCGTGTTCCCTACCCGCTTAAACAAGCCCGTGGCACATAAAACCATGGCCACCGTAAACCAGGTAAATAAGGGCTATACCAACCCCTTCCAAATTAAGGGCGACCAAACGCGGGAGGATATTTTTAAGTTTGACGGCTTGCAGAAAAGCGGAGCCATATCGCGCGGTATAAGCTTTGGCAACAACCAGGATGTGGTGGTAAACTCCAACCTCAACCTGCAACTATCGGGCAAGATTGGCGATAATATTGAACTTACGGCAGCTATTACTGATGATAACATCCCTATTCAGCCTGATGGGAATACGCAGCAGCTGCAAGACTTTGACCGGGTATACATTCAGCTGGCGAATGAGAACACCAAACTTATTGCAGGCGACTTCCAGATAAACCGCCCTGAGAGTTACTTTATGAACTTTAACAAGCGGCTAAAGGGCGGTAGCTTTACTACAAAATTTACGGCACTGAAAAACAGCGAGGGCAAGGTGATAGCCACCAATAAAATATCGGCATCCATAGCCATTGCGCGGGGGCGTTTTGCACGTAACCAAATACAAGGTGTAGAGGGCAACCAGGGGCCGTACCGCCTGCGGGGCAATAACAACGAGGTGTTTATCATTATCCTTTCA
>CAMBQF010000004.1 GCA_945869825.1 Chitinophaga pinensis
GAGATAGTAAAAATGCCCAAGCTTAGCGATACCATGACCGAAGGGGTGGTATCTAAATGGCACAAAAACGTTGGCGACACGGTTAAAAACGGCGACTTATTAGCCGAGATTGAAACCGACAAGGCCACTATGGAATTTGAATCGTTTCAGGATGGTGTGCTTTTATACCGTGGCATAGAAGAAGGCCAGGCAACTCCAGTAGATGCCGTATTGGCTATTTTAGGCAAAGCCGGCGAAGATTTCCAGCCCTTACTTGACGAGTACAACAAAGGCATGGCTAAGCCTGCTGAAGAAGCTGCCCCTGCCGCCGAAGCACCTAAAGCTGAAACTGCAAACGAAGAGGTAAAAGCAGCCCCTGTTGCCGAGAAAAAAACGGTAGTAACTGCTGCACCGGCTTCTAAAGAAGAATCAACCTCTACTGATGGCCGCTTAAAAGCATCGCCATTGGCTAAAGCACTGGCAGAAGATAAAGGCATAAACCTGAACACTATAAAAGGCAGCGGCGACGGTGGCCGCGTGGTTAAACGCGATATTGAAAACTACCAGGGCGGGCATGTATCATTAGCCAGCATGGAAGAAAGCTATACCGAAGTTCCGGTATCGCAAATGCGTAAAACCATTGCCAAACGCCTGGGCGAGAGCAAATTTAGCGCCCCGCACTTTTACATTACCATGGATATTGAGATGGACCGCTGCATGGATGCACGAGAGGCCATTAACAAAATAGCACGTGTTAAGATATCGTTTAACGATATTGTGATAAAAGCCGCTGCCGCCGCATTGCGCGATAACCCAAAAATTAACTCATCATGGCTGGGCGACCGCATACGCTACAACAATCACATACACATAGGTATGGCTGTTGCGGTAGAAGATGGTTTGCTGGTGCCGGTTATCCGCTTTGCCGATGCTAAAACACTTAGCCAGATAGCTACTGAAACTAAAGACCTTGGTGGCAAAGCCAAAGAGAAAAAGCTACAGCCGGCCGATTGGGAAGGCAACACCTTTACCATATCTAACCTTGGTATGTTTGGTGTAGAAGAGTTTACGGCAATCATCAACTCACCCGACTCGTGCATACTGGCTGTAGGCGGCATTAAGCAGGTGCCTGTGGTTAAAAACGGACAGATAGTACCGGGCAATACGATGCGTGTAACCCTAAGTTGCGACCACCGCTCGGTAGATGGTGCTTTGGGGGCCAAGTTCCTGGTATCGCTTAAAAACTACCTGGAAAACCCTGTGTTGCTATTAGGGATGGGCTCTATTTAGTTGATAGAAATTAAAGACGTAAGATAAAAAAGCCCCGGCAGATGTCGGGGCTTTTATTACCCCGTTTTTTTAATTCAATAATTTTACCTATTTATGCTAATTAAAACCTCTCTAATTTAAAAAAGTAATCTATTAGCTAAAAAACCTTCAAACATTAAAATTATGGAATCAAATACACCAAATGGAGTGCTGAGGCAACAAGCCTTGGATACATTAAAAGGCCAATGGGGTTTGCCTATTGGAACATTTTTATTATATGGTATTATAGTAGGCGTTATTGGCGCTATACCATTGGCAGGGCCATTAACCTCCTTAGTTATTACCGGGCCTTTTTCTTTAGGCCTCGCTATATTTAGCTTATCAGTATCACGCAAAACAAATCCTCAGTTAGAGCAAATTTTTCAAGGATTCAATAATTTTACCAATGCCCTTGTAGCCTACCTGCTTATGGTGTTATATATATTGCTATGGTCGCTGTTGCTTATTATACCTGGTATTATAGCTGCTTTATCATATGCAATGGTATTTTTTATTATTGCTGATGAGCCCAACATTAAACCCGCCGACGCCCTGCGCAAAAGCAAAGCTATGATGGATGGGAATAAAACGAAATTATTCTTAATGATTTTAGTTTTTATGCTTTTAGCAATAGCATGTGTTTTTACATTATTTATAGGCTTTTTATGGTTATCGCCATTTATGCAGGTAACTATGGCCAAGTTTTATGAGGATATAAAAAACAATACCGCGCCAGCTGATGCTACTGCTATAAGTGCTTAATACAAATCTTCTAAAAATTGCCACGAACGAGTTTTAGAAGATTAAAGCCCTGACTAAATACTAAAAAATTAAATAAGCAAAAGCCCTTCGTAATAAGGGCTTTTGCTTTAAGCTTGCCTGCTCACAACATTTTTTGTATATTGTAGTTATATACCATATGACTGCGCACATTAAAATAGTATTCCTTCTTGTACTTTCGGCTCTTGGGCTAAAAGCACAACAAACGACTATTTTAGAGAGTTTTGATGCAACTGCCATTAACGGCAAAGTACAGCTAAGCTGGCAAATTATTGCTGGCAGTACCTGCGATGGCATCCGTATTTTACACTCTACAGATAGTATAAATTATACCCAGGTTGGCGAAATTATAGGCGTATGCGGTAGCTTTACAGAGCCTGTAAACTACAGTTTTACGCACGATATGCCCCAACAAAATGGCCGCAATTATTATAGGTTGCAACTGGGTACATTGGGCAAATCGCCAACGATAGTGGTTAGCTTGGTAGACACTAAAGCTGCAGGCTACCAAATACGTCCACACCCGGTAAATGGGGCCGCAATGTTATATTTTGATAATGCAAACCAGCAACCGCATACCCTTACAATTAATAACATTAGCGGCAGCCAAGCCGAAAAATATTACACAACAAACAATGTTTTTTATATTCAGCCAGTGGGGGCTGCAAATGGTTTATACCTGTTTACTATTGCTGATGACAAAGAGAATATAAAGCTAAAAGGTAAGCTGCTTATTTTGCAATAAATTTATTAATTAGGTATAAAAGCCTCCTTTTTAACATAAGATTATTTGTAATTATTAAATTACTAAAGCTGTAGTAAAGTGATATATATCAGTAATTAGCTACCGTTTTGCGCTTACATTTGCACAGCATAATTTGATAAGGTAAGCTATTATTATATGAGTATACATTACCGCATAGGGCTAACAATAATACCTTTTTTGGTATTATTGTCCTGCAATTCTGAAAAAACCACACACCCCATAGAGAAGAAATTGGTTGAGGCCGTATATGCCTCGGGCAAGGTTATTCCGGCAAACGATTATAAAATATACTCGCTGGCAGATGGTACCATTTTGCAGCGCCCGGTAACCGAGGGCGACAGTGTTACCGCAGGGCAACTATTATTTACTATTGACAACACCACACAACAGGCCCAAACAGCTACTGCCCGTGCCGCTTTTGCTTATGCTGAAGATAATTATGGTAATAGTTCGCCCATACTGCAAGACCTTAAATACCAGCTTACCAGCTTGCAGATAAAGCTAAGCGACGACTCTGTAAACTTTATCCGCCAACGCAATTTGTACGATAGTAAAAGCACATCGAAATTTGATTTTGACAAAGCAAAGCTGCGCTACGAAACTGCACAAAACGATGTAAAGAGCGCCCGCGATCGTTACAACAAAACGCGCAACCAGCTTAAGCTTGATTACGAGAATGCTAAAAATCAGCTAAACATAAGCACCACCCAAAGCGGGTATTACGATGTTAAAAGCAGCATTAACGGGTTGGTGTATGAACTATACAAAAAGCCAGGCGAGGCGGTGCGCCGTTTCGACCCTCTGGCCGCTATTGGCAACAAAGGCAGCTTTTATATTCAACTTTGGGTTGATGAACTGGATATTAATAAAGTAAAACCCGGCCAGCAGGTGGCCATTACTATGGACCTGCACAAGGGCAAAACCTTTAAGGCTATAGTTAAAAAAATATATCCTGTGCTTAACGAGCAAAACCAAAGCATACGCGTTGATGCTGAGTTTATAGAAGCCCCGCCAACACTTATAGCCAACGCACTGGTAGAGGCTAATATTGTTATTACAGAAAAAGACAAGGTACTTACCCTGCCTAAAAAATATATCATTGGCGACTCAGTAAAAGTTAAGGGGCAGGATAAATACGTGCACATTAAAAAAGGGCTTGAGAATAATGAGGATGTAGAAGTGTTGGAGGGCCTAACCCCATCATCAGAAATAGTAATACCCAACTAAACCATGGCCAGCACAAACGTTAAAATAGCTGTCCGCCATTTGCTTAGCAAGAAAAAGCAAACGGTTATTGCCATACTCGGTGTTACGTTTGGTATAGCCATGTACATTATAATGGCATCGGTTATGGCGGGTGTAAACTCAATGTTAGATGACTTGACCTTTCAATCTACAGCGCACATAAGGTTGTACAAAGAGGCTGATATATCTAAAAAGCCTGCTTTAGCGGCAAATTACGATAGCAAAACAACCATGGTGGTGGTATTGCATCAGGGGCCTAAAAACGAGAAGCTGAATATTAAAAACCCGGAGCAGGTAATTACCAACCTGCGAAAAGACCCTGCCGTGGCCGGGGTATCGGCACAGGTAAGTACACCGGTATTTTACAACTACGGAGCCCTGCAATACAATGGGGTTTTATTGGGGGTTGACATTAACGATGAAGACAAGCTTTTTAACATTAAAAAGAACATACAAAATGGCAATGTAGATGATCTGCTTAGTATAAGCAACGGGGTATTACTGGGTGCGGGGCTGGCCAAAAAATTTAATGTTACAACGGGCGATAATGTTACTGTAACAACGCCTAAAGGTGTAGTCTATCTACTTAAAATAGTAGGCATATATAAATCGGGCCTGGGGACTATAGATAATGTGCGTAGCTACGTATCGTTAAGCACCGCACAAAAGCTGTTGCAAAAAGACAAAACCTATATTACTGATATTAGCCTTAAGCTAAAAAACAGAGATGCCGCGGTGGCAAAATCTATTGAATACAGTAACCTGTATGATGCGAAAGCAGAGAACTGGAAAGAGGCAAATGCTGTGTTTGAACAAGGCACCGTAGTGCGTAATATTATGACCTATGTAGTATCTATAACCCTGCTTATTGTAGCAGGCTTTGGCATTTACAACATCATCAGTATGAATGTGCACAACAAGATTAAAGACATTGCCATACTTAAGGCTACCGGTTTTTCTGGTAAAGATGTGGTGCGCATATTTATGATGCAGGCTATGATTATTGGTTTTATGGGCGCTTTAACAGGTATTATTATCGGATTCTTACTATCGCTGGCTATATCTACCATACCCTTTACTGGTGGAGAGTTTGCTGCTATAGACCGTTTTCCGGTTAAGTTTAATGTTATGTTTTATGTTTTTGCTATTGCTTTTGGCATTATCACCACATTATTGGCGGCCTATTTTCCATCGCGTAAAGCATCAATGGTTGACCCTGTTGTAATTTTAAGAGGATAGTTATGGCAGAGGTTATTTTAGACGCTAAACACATTAGCAAATACTTTTACGAGCCTGAGAAATTCAAGGTATTAGATGATGTATCGTTTAACGTAGCCAAAGGCGAGTTTTTAACCCTTGTGGGCAAATCGGGTAGTGGCAAAAGCACCCTGCTATACATACTCAGTACTATGGATACTGACTATGAAGGTGAACTTATTTTAAACAGCGTAAATCTGCGCGGCCAAACGCAAGACCAGCTGGCGGCTTTTCGTAACGAGCATATAGGGTTTGTATTCCAGTTCCACTTTTTGCTACCTGAGTTTACTGTGTTGGAAAATGTGATGCTACCTGCACTTAAGCTGGGCAAATTAGCTAAAGCAGAGATAGAACACAACGCTTACGAAAACCTTAAAATACTGGGGCTGGAAGACCAGGCGCTTAAGCTATCGTCTAAACTATCGGGCGGGCAACAGCAACGGGTGGCCGTAGCGCGTGCTTTAATCAACAAGCCTACCATTATAATGGGTGATGAGCCTACGGGCAACCTTGACTCTGTAAACACACAGGTTATCTTCGATATATTCCAGCAACTGGCCCACGAACAGAAACAAACATTGATTGTAGTAACCCACGATGATGACTTTGCCAAGCGCAGCGACCGTACGGTGGTTATGAGCGATGGAAAAATAATCTAACTACTTCGCATATGTTACCTTTGCCTTCTCAGCATGCTTTAAAAACGGCAATAACCAAACGGTAGTAATACCCACATAAAGCAATGCACCCGATGCTGTGGCCCATAATGGGGATGTGTTTTGCAGACTAACAATAAACAATATACCTATAGTAACATTCTTGGCTATTTCCATTATAAAAGCCCAGCGGCGCATGTCGCTCAAACCGCCTATAGTGGTTATAGAAAGTACTACCAAAAACACAGGCCCAATAATATCAATAAGGTCCCACTCTTTTGATTTTAACAATACAAACACAGCAAATACTAAAGCCAACACAAACTGCACAAAGGCATACACATTCATGCCCAATGGCACTTCCGTATCGTACTTAATAATATTTTGAGGGTCTACTTTTACACTTTTATATGGGGGCAGGTTTACAGGCCTCCAACCCGGCGGCATAAACCACACTTTAAACTTATCCTTCCAGCTTTTAGCATGCCATGCATCGTGTGCCAAATCATAAAACGACTCAATATTTGCCCACAATGGGTTCCAGCTGTTAAGGGGTTTGGTAATACCGTATACTACCTCTTCGCCCTCAGGCTCAAAAGTGCCAAATAACTTATCCCAGATTATCAATGCGCCGCCGTGGTTACGGTCTATATACTGCGGGTTTTTACCATGGTGAACACGGTGGTGAGATGGAGTGTTCATAAACAACTCCAGTATACCCAGCCTACCTACTGCGCGGGTATGCAAAAAGTATTGCCATAGCAAATCGAACGCGCTGGCTACCAAAAACATTTCTACTGAAAAACCGGCAAAAGCCATAACCAGATAAAAAGGCCACGAAAACAATCCTTGGAAAGTACCCTGGCGCAAGGCGGTAGAGAGGTTATACTCTTCGCTGCTATGGTGTACCACATGCGATGCCCATATAACGTTAATACCATGGCTAAAGCGGTGAAACCAGTAATACAAAAAATCGAATACAAAAAAGGCTATTACAAACCATAACGCCGTTTCGGGTATGACAGGCACATTAAACAGGTGTTGTATCGATGCATTTTCATAAATCCACCAATAGCTGCCTAATACCATTAGGTGGATAAAAATTCCGATTATCTGCTGAATAACCCCGGTACTGATTGACGACAACGAATCATTCAACCTGTAATATTTCTGCTTTGCAAAACGCAGGTATAACAACTCTATACCTATAAACCCAAGGTAAATAGGTATTACAATCATCGATAAAAGTTCACTGAGCATTTTAGTACTGTATATGTATCAAATTTAACAATTTATTATCTAAAAATAAAGCTACCTGCCAGCTATAATAACCTTAATACTTTTGGCAAAACCATCGCCTGTAAACCGGGCAATATAAATGCCTTGTGCAAGGCTATACGCATTGTATTCTACAAGCGTTTTACCCGCTACGGCAAGCTGTAGCCTTTCTACCAAACGCCCTTGCAGGTTATAAATCTCCATAGTAGTCTTAGCAGGTTGCGGTGCGGTTAATTCAAACGTAAGCCTATCAGTTGCAGGTTGCGGAAAAGCCTTAACGCTAAACGCATCAGCTGTTATCTCCGGTGTGCTTACAAACACTCCCGCCTCGTTGTAAACCGATATCCCTTTAAACGTAGCGAACCATTTATAAGAGCTATCATCTACCACAATATCATATACATAATTGCTGGCAATACCGCCCGAACCAAATTGGTATTTGGCCCACATGGCGGTATCCCTGCGCGCAAAAGCAAAAGAATTGTCGTTAGTGCCAATGTAGGCATCTTCATTATCATCAAAGGTTATAGCCCAAACCTTATCGAAATAAATACCCGTGGTTAATGAGTCCATAACCGTTACAGCTTCTGTATTCGGATTAAAAAGCACCAGTCCGCTATCGGGCAATTCAGAGCCGCTGCCAGCCCAAATATTCCCATCGGGCGCCACAGTTACCTTCTTTACAAAATCAAAAGGCATATTGCTGTTGGTAGTGTTATAGGAAATAAATACCTCACCCACCTGGTCAAATTTAACCAGCCCTTTGCTGTTGCTCCCCAACCATATTGCGCCCGTGCCTTTTGCAATACTCTCAACCCTGTTTTGGGGGATGTTTGATGTTTGGGTGTTGAATACTACCCAGTTGTCGTTACCTGCATCGTACCAAAACAAGCCGTCTTCTTCGCTACCCGCCATTACGTTGCCATTGGCATCAGCTTCAATACATAGAAAAAACACCGGGTTGGCGTTTAGCGTATCCTCGTAGTAGGTAGTCCAGTTAGTACCATCAAACTTAGCTATACCGTTATTGGTGGCTGCCCAAACATTGTTGGCCCCATCAATAGCCACCCCCCGCACAATATTGCTTGGTAGGCCTGAATTACCTGTATTGTAAGTTGTCCAGTTATCGCCATCGGTTTTAACTAAGCCGCTGTAGGTGCCTACCCATTTGGTATTGTTTTGGTCTACTGCCAGGCTGATGATAATATTGGTTGGCAGCGCTACGTTAGATGAGTCGAAGGTTTTCCACTCGGTAACCTGTGCGTTAATCACTGCTGAAATAGAAAGCAATAAGATGATAATAGCCTTTTTCATAAGGTAAATATAGGCAGCAAAGGCATTAATTTACACCCGAATGTGCAATCAATTAAAATATGTTTGTTAAAACAACAGACGGTTGGCATTGTAACCGATTAGGTATACATTCGTATCTACCTTTTAGGTAATTTTGTAGTTTATGCAGCGCAGGTACTCATTGTTTTTCTTATCGCCACTTATATGGTTGCTTGTTGGCTGCCAGCATTTTGGCAGCCCAGAGCCTACCTCTACCCCCGGCGATACCTTACCCGCAAAAATATCTTTCAGTTCGGCGTCGAATATATTCCCCGAACATTGGCTGGCAGCCCCTATTAAGGCAAAAGTTAAGCATGTTGACCCTGACGAGGAAGACCGTTCGTCTAAATGCGTGGCACGCGCCATGCGCAAATACCCGGTAGCGGTTATCAAAAAAAACCTGAATACGGTATACATTTTACGCTCACTCAATTTTTACGATGTGGGCTTTGGCGCTACCTATTTCGAGAAGAAACTCTACATAGCCAATAGCGGTGTTAGCCAGGGCTATTCTGATAGGTTTATTGAGCAAAGCTTCCACCACGAGTTTTCCAGCATATTGTTTTTTGCCTACGCTAACAAATTTGATAAAGCAGACTGGATGGCCTGCAACCCCGAAGGATTTGAATATAAAGACGAAGCTACCGGCGGTGTACAATCGTTAAAAGATGATTTAGACGGCACCTGGTTTTCTGCCACCTACAACAAAATCGGCTTTATCGACCAATACTCGCAAAGCAGTATGGAGAATGATGTTAACCAGCTGGCGCAGCAGCTTTTTTGTCCCGACCCCGGCTTTTGGCAGGTAGTAAAAGAAAACCCCAAGCTGCAGTGCAAAGTGGTTAAGCTGGTCAACTTTTACCATACAATAGACAATACCTTCACCCTCGAATTTTTCCGAACGTTAGAAACTGTTCAGTAACATGCCCCGCGTACTCATTATTGATAATATCCACCCGTATTTAATACAAACACTTACCCACAAAGGGTTTGATTGTATTGATGGCAGCAAGTGGGATAAAACCCGCTACACCGATGAAATTGCCAATTACGATGGGCTGGTAGTGCGCACCAAAATTAAAATTGATAAGGCGTTTATTGATAAAGCCACCAACCTGCGGTTTATTGCCCGTGCAGGTGCAGGTATGGAGAATATTGATGTTGCCTATGCTGAAAGTAAGGGCATTGCCTGCCTAAGTTCGCCCGAAGGTAACCGCGATAGTGTAGCTGAGCATTGCGTAGCGGTTTTACTTAGTTTGATGAATAACATCCTGCGTGCCGATAAGGAGATACGCCAAGGCCTTTGGCGCCGCGATGCCAACTGGGGCACCGAACTTATGGGTAAAACCGTTGGCATTATTGGCTACGGCTATATGGGGCCCGCCTTTGCCCAACGCCTACGTGGCTTTGGGGTTACCATTTTGGCCCACGATAAATACAAAACCGGCTTTAGCAATGAGTACGTTACCGAAGCTACCATTGCCGATGTATATGCCAATGCCGATGTGGTAAGCCTGCACCTGCCATTAACTGATGAAACGCAATACTACGCCAGCAACTTGTTCTTCAACTCGTTTACAAAGCCCATATACTTTTTAAACACGGCCCGCGGCAACAATGTAGATACCGAAGCATTGGTTGACGCTATTAAAGAGGGTAAAGTACTTGGCGCGGCACTTGATGTTACGGAGTATGAGTCGTTTAGCTTTGAGGCGCTGTCGCAAGCCGATTTGCCTGCCCCATTCAGGTACCTGGCCAATAGCGACAATGTTATCCTTACCCCCCACATTGCCGGGTGGACAAACGAAAGCTACATGAAACACTCAAAAGTGCTTACTGATAAGATTTTAGCATTATATCATATAGAGGATTAACTTTACACATCTATGCAAAACAAAAAGCTGTGGGTTGCTTTTGGCGCCCTGTTATTAATCAACTTAGGTACCATTGCCGTATTGCTGGCCGTTAAAAGCAAAGCCGAAAACAGGCTTGTAAAAGCCACAGGCTATCTACGCGACCTTGGCAACCAATACATAGACTATACCGTTGAGGTGTTTGATACCATTCCGCTTACCACCTCTATACAAGTTACAGAAGCGATACCGGTAGACATTGCCATGACTATTGACGACTCGGTAATGATTGTAGCCAACGTGCCCGTACGCGATACCATTTCAGTACCCGTTAGCCTGATGATAGACCAGCAAATTGGCGTTGATAATCCCGTTATGATTCCCGGTATTGTTACTGTACAGCTTAATACTATGATACCTATCAATCAGAAGTTTAAAATGCCAATGGGTAAAAAAGGCAAGGGGATGAAAATACCTATCATGGCAGAAATTCCATTGAACCAGGCTGTTGGTATCACCTTTAACGATTCTATGCGCATCAACACCAAAATACCGGTTAAATTCCCTTTGAACGAGATGCTGCGTGTACCTATTGAATTAAACGTACCAATGAACCAGGAAATACCCCTACGTTTACCTATTAAACAAATGGCAACTGTGGGCTTCCCTGTGGCTATGCCTGTAAATGGCAAAGTACCTATTGTGCTAAAAGTACCGGTACATATACCTTTGGCCAAAACCCCTATTAAAACCTACCTTGATAAAACCGCCGACGAGTTGGACGATATGTTGAGTTTTTAATCTTACTATAAATATTCAATTAGCTAATACGCCAATCAGCCAATTAGCTAATCGATTATATTTGCATTCTATGAAAAACCGTATTGAAGAGCTGGAAGAGAAAACTGCGCTGGCCCAGTTGGGTGGCGGGCAGGCACGTATTGATGCACAACACAAACGCGGCAAACTTACCGCCCGCGAGCGTATTGCCCTGCTTATTGACGAAGGCTCTTTTGAAGAAATTGGTGCCCTTGTTACCCACCGTAGCACCAACTTTGGCTTAGAAAAGCAAAAGTTTTATGGTGATGGTGTAGTTACCGGCTACGGTACCGTGCATGGCCGTTTGGTATATGTTTTCTCTCAGGATTTTACGGTAGTAGGCGGCTCGTTAGCCGAGGCTCATGCCCAAAAAATTTGCCGCATAATGGACCTTGCCATGCAAAATGGTGCGCCTGTAATTGGCTTAAACGATAGCGGTGGTGCCCGTATACAAGAGGGTGTGGTATCGCTGGGTGGCTATGCCGATATTTTTTACCGTAACACATTAGCATCGGGGGTTATTCCTCAAATATCGGCCATTATGGGGCCTTGCGCCGGTGGAGCGGTTTACTCGCCAGCCATTACCGATTTTATTATGATGGTAGAGCATACATCATACATGTTTGTTACCGGCCCTAACGTGGTAAAAACTGTAACACACGAAGAGGTTAGCAGCGAAGATTTAGGTGGCGCATCAGCCCACTCAGTAAAATCTGGTGTTACCCATTTTGCCTGTGCAAACGAGGTGGAGCTTATCAATAACCTAAAAGCCCTGCTTAGCTACGTTCCGCAAAACTGCGAGGAAGAAGCCCCTGCCCTACCCTATACACCGGGTAATGAAAAGCGCGAGAAACTAAATACCATCATCCCCGAAAATGCAAACTCACCTTACGACATTCGCGAAGTAATTACTGAAGTGGTTGATGGCGGTGAATTTTTAGAAGTACATAAAGATTACGCATCAAACATAGTGGTGGGCTTTGCCCGTCTGGGTGGCCGTAGCATTGGTATTGTGGCCAACCAGCCTGCGTATTTAGCTGGGGTGTTAGATATTAACGCATCTAAAAAAGGCGCCCGCTTTGTGCGCTTTTGCGATTGCTTTAATATACCATTGCTTGTGTTTGAAGATGTACCAGGCTTTTTACCAGGCACCGACCAGGAGTGGAACGGCATTATTACCAACGGCGCCAAACTACTATACGCGTTTTGCGAAGCTACTGTGCCCCGCGTTACCGTTATTACCCGCAAAGCTTATGGCGGAGCGTACGATGTAATGAACAGCAAGCACATTGGTGCCGACATGAACTACGCTTGGCCTACAGCCGAAATTGCCGTAATGGGCGCTAAGGGTGCGGCCGAAATCATCTTTAAAAAAGAAATAGACGAAGCGCCTGATAAACAGGCTAAATGGAAAGAAAAAGAGCAGGAATATGCCGACCTTTTTGCCAACCCATACAGCGCTACAGAGCGTGGTTATGTTGATGAGGTGATACTACCTGAAAACACCCGTGATAAGTTAATTAAAGCGTTTAAAATGCTGGAAAATAAAGTAGCAACTTTACCACGTAAAAAACATGGTAACATACCATTATAATTAAACGTTATACCTTTGCATTAAACAGGCTTATGAAAACATTTAAACTGATAGGTATTTTAGCCATTACAATGGCATTTCTACTTTCATCGTGCGGGGTTGAAAAAAGACGCTACCGCAAGGGCTATAATGTAGACAAAACCAAAAAGAACGAAAAGTCTGACGTAAAGGACACTGACATAACTACAAAAGTTGAACCTGCTAAAACAGGGCCGGTTGTTACACCCGTGGTAACCCCACCTATAAATAATACAACAGCATCTGCACCTGCTAAAAAAACAGAGCCTGCACCTGCATATACTGGCACTAAGCCGTTAAATACTGAGTACGACTTTAAAGTTGTGGTAGGCCCAAGGCCTGATAAAAAGGGTAAGAAAAAATACCCTATGAATATGCGCTAAACATTATTATCTCATACACTTTCTATCAATTTTTATCTACTATTCAACGTTTTACTGTATCAATAAACGCAGTTTGCTAAAACCAATGATGTTGATTTTAAAGCTTATTTGCATTTTTTAAAATTATTTGACTCATATCAAATTTATTAGTTTGTTTGCTAAATCAAAAAACGTAAAAATCTATCTGATGAAAAACTTCAAACTAATTACCTCTATTGGTCTGGCCCTAACGCTGGTTTTTGCTTCTTGCTCTTTAGAAAAACGCCATTACAACAAAGGCTATGCAATAGACTGGAATAACAAAGCCCCTAAAGCCACAGAACAAGCCGCTAAAAAGGCTGCTACGCTTTCTATAGAAAGTCCTAAAAACGTTATTACCGTAAAAAATGTAGAGAACGCAGGCAAAACAGAAACGGCTGTAGCACCGGAACTTACGGCATCAACAACCCAAACTGGAACTACAACCGCTAAACATGTTAAAATTAAAGCAGCTACGGCAGAAAACCCTGTAAAAGTGCAAACTACCAAAGCTGATATTAAACTTAATACTGCTGCTGGTGCTAAAATTGCTAAAAAAGTAACAGGTGCTGCCGATGGTGGTAAAAGCCAGATTATAGCCCTGGTACTTTGCTGCCTTGGCTTTATTGTTATAGCCGGTATCCACCGCATTTACCTTGGCTACATTGGCATTGGCATTTTACAATTACTAACAGCCGGTGGTTGCGGTATTTGGACAATTATTGACCTTGTACGTATTGTATCTGGAGACCTTGGACCTAGGGATGGCAGCGGATACTCTGAAACATTGTAATTGAAAAAGAAATTTTTAAAAATATACCTTGGCGGGTTAATACTGGCACCTTTAGTGTTGCTAATATTACCCGCCGATTTTTTTGATAATGGCCAATCTGTTTGCCTGTCTGTACTGCTGTTTGATATAAAATGCTATGGGTGCGGCATAACCAGGGCTGTACAACACCTTATACATTTTGATTTTGCTGCTGCATGGCAATACAACAAATTGGTAGTGGCAGTTGTTCCTTTATTATTGATAGTGTGGGTACAAGAACTTATAAGAGTTAATAAGCTTATAAAATCTACCCCCTAGCATTGCAAACAATATGTTTTTACGTATAACTTAGAGCCACATTTAGGCGTATAACAATTTAAAACAGAACTAAGAGATGAAAAGAATTTACACTAATATGTCAGTAATGGCCCTTGCCATTATTGTGTTTTTAAGTGCTTGCTCTGTAGAGCGCAGGCACTACAGGCCGGGTTTACATTTCAAATCAGAAGTTAAAGCTCCTAAACCTGAGGTTAAAAAATACGAGACTCCAACTGAGGTTGCTGCTGATATTACCCCTGTTGAAATTGTCCCTGTTGAAGTTACCGCTGAAGTAGAAACCCCTGTTACTAATGTACCACAAGCCACTACAGCATCTACCGATAAAAAAGAAACTACCACTAATAATAAGGTTAAGGCGGCTGCTAAGCCAGTTACAAAGCCTGGCGATAAAAACATTGCAACATCTATTATAAGCAAAAAAGCCCTGAAAGGCCAAAGCCCTAAAGGAATGATGGCTGATAAAATTTTAGCTATTATCCTTTGTATCTTTCTTGGCTGGTTAGGTATACACCGTTTCTATTTAGGTTTCCCTATCTCAGCAATATTTATGATTTTGCTATTCTTACTATCAACCATAGGCGGGTTACTAATACTTGGGCTGATAGGCTATATAGCAGGTGTACTATTGTTTGTATGGATTATCTACGATTTGATTTGTATCATACTTGACAGGCCACTGTTCTTGGAGAAGTAAACAATGCCAATAACATAGTAAAAGCCCTTAACAACATTGTTAGGGGCTTTTCAATTTAAATAATTACTGTATGGTTATGTTAATTCTATCAGCATCCAAACGCCAGGCATAGCAACAAAGCAAATACCCTGTACCCTACTCAAAATCAGGGTACAGCAGGTACTTTTTCCGTATCTGTTTAAAGTTGTTTAAAGCCGGTTGCCAGCTCTTGCGTATATCGTCTTCGCTCACCTTATCCTTTACCTGCTGGCGCAACAAGCCGCTGCCTTCCAGCTTTTCAAAAAAAGCACTTTTACCAAAAAACTCATCAGGCTTTATATTATGCCCATAGGCATTTAATAAAAAGAACAGGCTGTATTTCAGGGCGCCATCTTTAGCCGCACTATAGTGCAGGTTTTCACCATGGCAGGGTACATCCATGTGCATGGGCTTTTTGCTGCCGGCCATGCTTTTAGGGGTAAACGTATATGGCATGTCTTTTAAAAACGGACTGCCATACACCTCAAACGGGGTTGGTGTGCCACGGCCAACGCTAACGTTAGTTCCCTCAAACAAACATAAAGATGGGTAGAGGTATATGGCCTCCATAGTCTTCAAATTGGGTGATGGGGGTATTGGCAAACGGTACATCATTTTATGGTCCCAGTAATCGCACTTTACAATGCTAAGCTTGCATTGCAGGCTATCTACAAGCCAATACTCACCATTAATCATTGTGGCAAATTCGCCTATCGTCATACCATGCACCACCGGCACCGTATGCATCCCCACATACGACCGGTAGGTTGTATCCAACACCGCCCCATCAACATAAAAACCGTTTGGATTGGGCCTGTCTAACACAACCAAAGGCTTGCTATATTTAGCACAGGCATACATCATATCAGTTAGGGTGCTTATGTAGGTATAAAAGCGCGCACCAACGTCTTGTATATCAAAAATCACATAGTCAACATCAGCCATTACCAGCGAGTCGGGCCTGGAGTTTTTGCCATACAGCGATATTATCTTTTTACCCGTCTTAGTATCAATACTGTCTTTAATATGCTCTCCCGCATCGCCCATGCCCCTAAAGCCATGCTCGGGTGCAAATATTTTTACCACAGGTACACCCAGGTATATCAACGTATCTACCAAATGGGTGTATTTATTGTATTGGTTACGCACTACCGATGTTTGGTTAGCAACAATAGCCACGCGTTTGCCAGGATAAAGGGCGGTAATATCAGTCAAATTATCTGCCCCCGTAAGCACCATAGTGTCAGTAACTACCTTGCCTTTGTAATATTGCAAAGCCTGCGCAAATGCAGTGTTAAAAGGGCATAAAACAGCACTAAACAATAAAATGATTAATATCTTTTTCATCTGTATCTAAATTACTTCAACGCATGGCTTTATATTTGGATGCGTAAAAATTATGCCAACAAAACAATTAACCATATAATTCCTTTTTAAAAGCAGTTGAGGCTTTCCCTGTTCATAGCACGTAAATTGGCAAAAGGTACCCCACGCAAGGGGCGCAGGCCATCGCGCACAGTGGTGGGCATTGCCATTGGGGCTATTGCGCTGGGCATGGCTGTTATGATAGTAGCTGTGGCCATTGTTACAGGCTTTCAGCAGCAGGTGCGCGATAAAATTGTGGGCTTTGGCGGCCATGTTATTGTTAAGCCATACAACCAAAACGAATCGTATGAGGCTAACCCGCTAAACGCGGTAGACTCTTTAGCCAAAGGCATAGCCGCTGTTGAAGGGGTGAAACATGTGCAACCATTTATACTAAAGGCAGGCATGTTTAAAACCGGCGATGAGATTGAGAACATCGTTATAAAAGGCCTGCCTAAAAACTACAACAAAGAGTTTTTGCAAAGTGTATTAGTTGATGGCACGTTGATTACCCTGCCCGACTCTGCCCCATCAAAGCAAATACTGGTATCTAAATACACCGCCAACCGCCTTAGCATAAAACCCAGCGATGATATACTATTATACTTTATAGTTAAAAATGATATACGCAAGCGCAAGCTAACCGTAGCTGGCATTACCGATAGTGGCTTTGAAGAATTTGATAAGCTGTTTGCCTTTGCCGATATGCGCCACCTGCAAAACCTAAACGGTTGGGACAGCACCCAGGCATCGGGTTTGGAGGTTTTAGTAAACGACTTTACTAAGTTAGACGATACAGGCGATGCTATAAACGATAAGCTACCCTCAGAGCTTCAGGCGAAGACCATTGAAGAAACCGAGGCCGATATTTTTGTGTGGTTGGACATGCAGGATATCAATGCCGTAATCATCCTCTCGCTAATGCTGTTTGTGGCCGTTATCAATATAATATCGGCTATGCTGGTGCTGATACTGGAGCGCACCTCTATGATTGGTATGCTAAAAGCAATGGGCGGTAGTAACAGCCTTATCCGCTGGATATTCATCAACTATTCATCAAACCTGTTGCTGCGTGGCCTAATTGCGGGAAATATACTAGGTATGGGGCTATGCCTTATCCAACAGTATACGGGGGTAATTACCCTGCCTAAAGAATCGTATTATGTAGACCAGGTGCCTATTTTACTAAACCCACTTGCTATAGTAGCATTAAACCTGTTAACTATATGGGCATCGTTTATAGTGCTATGGATAACATCACTTATCATCAGGCGCATAAGCCCGGTAAAAGCAATAAAGTTAACCTAGTTACTTAGCCAGTAAATCAAAACTGGCAATATCTTTGCGCAAGGCAGCTTCGCCCCTCCAACCCAGTGTTTTACCCAATACTTTAGTGCCATTAAAATAGTAAAGGGTCGGAAGGCTTTCTACTTTATATTCGTCAGATACGATAGGGTTTTCGTCGGTGTCAATTTTAATAATGAATACCTTATCGCCCATTTCTTTACCTATTTTATCAAGCACAGGAGCTAATACTTTACAAGGGCCACACCATTTAGCGCTAAAATCAACAATAGCATAGCGTTTGCCGGTAAGTATTTTGTCCAGGTCGGCTTTGGTCATACCGGTAATTTTTTGCTCGGCAGGGGCTACAACGCCATTGCCTGTATCAACTGGTTTGCGCGCACCCGACCATGCCCTGAAACCACCTTTCATATCGTAAACCTCTTTAAAGCCAGCATCCTGCATTTTCTTAACGGCATTGGCACTACGGCCACCGGCAAGGCAGTATACAAAAGTAGGCTTGCTTTTATCCAGTTTACTAATTTTGCTATCAAACGCAGCATCGTCAACATTTATGTTTGATGCATTTAGTAAATGTCCTCCGTTAAACTCTTCGGGGGTTCGCACATCTACAATTTGTGCATCAGTTGCTGCATTAAGTTTAGCCTCAAACTTATCTACATCCAACAAACTTTGGCTTGTACCTGCGTTGCATGCTGCCAGTGTAAAAAAGGCAATAATTGAAATTGATTTGAATAGTTTCATCATCGTAAGTATTTTCTAAAAACAAACATTAAAAACAAAGCCACAATAATAGAGAGTGTAAACAACAGGCTTTTATTGTAGTGAATCTGGGTAATGCGCTTATCTTTTATGTAAGACCAAACCAAGGCACCAATAAATACCAAAGCAAATATGCCGGCAAAAATCCAATGGCCCGTTCCAACGTTTGTCATTCCCTTTTAATTATAATGCAAAGTTACCTATAATGTTTAAATACCAATGTAACTAAAGTTATCTATTTAGCGGTGCTATCGGCTGGGGCCAACTGATTGTTCAACCTGTCAATATCGGCCATGCGGCCTTTTAAAATGTATATATAGTTATTTGCTTTTCTAGAACCCATGCGGTCTGCCGCCCTGCGGGCCCATTCCAGCGCCATGTTATAGTCGCCCATCATTTCGGCAGCTACAGCCATGTTGTATGTAGCACGCATAGCTACCCTATTTTTATCGCTTTTGGTAAGGCTTTTCCACTCCACAGCGGCATTGGCCCAATCATCGCGCAGAGCCATTCGTTTAGCCCTTTTCATACCGCGGCTACCGCTGCCATAAAACTCGCGGCTGGTAAGTACCCATGCCGGGGCAATACGGCCACCGTATACACGGCCACCTTCAAAACCTGCCCGGCTAACAGCATCTACCGGAAATAAAGTACGCGCAATAGCTGCCTGTGGGGTAGCGCCTTCGCCATTAAAAAACATGGTTTTATACATTTGGTGTTGGTCTAGCATGCCGCCAGTTTTGGTATACAACCTCCATCCAATAGTTAGGTTTACGTTTTCATTAGCAACAAAATACGGCACGTTTACGTCTTTACCATTTTGCTTTTCGGTACGGGTTCTTTGCTCGGTAATAATTTTCACATCACTGTCAAAGGCTTCTACCGCCAAAACCGCATCGGCTTTGTATTTTACACACAGGTTGTTTATTTGGGTAGTGGTAAGCGGGGCCGGAAAAAAGCCCATACCGTTACCTTCCAGTTGTTCGTTAGATACTATTATCGAATAACGGTGAGAGTCGCGTAGGCCATCAACCACACCGTTAATTGCCTGGTCTGCCCCCTTACGGTCGGCCAATATCATTTCTCCAGTAAAAAAGCCCTCTAAAACATTTATCCATGCATTTTTACCTTTGGGTTTGTAGCGGTTTACCACCACAATTTTTTTAACGTCTTTGCTTACGTCAATATCTGCCGGCCTCATTACCCTAATGGTTTTAGAGGTAGTACATGCCCCTGCAAGCAACAACAAGGCAATTAACAGTGCTGAGAAACGTATAGGAGTTTTCATAACAATTGGTTTTACACTTATATATGCAACTTGCTTGCCAAACCGTATAAAATATTTATTTTGAGTGACTTAAATAAAAAAGCCCGCAACTACAACGATGCCATTAACAATTTCCAGGCTTCTTCCACCTTATTCTCATCCAGCAGGTTTTTGGCCATGCTGTGCAGGTGCTGCTTAAGTTCGCTAGGGCGGTTTTTATAATCGTCGTACAACTCTAAAATAGCATGCTGTTTATATTCTTCAACTTCTACAGCAGTAGGTAGTTTTTCTACATTGCCCAACTGGCCCAGGTTGTTGCCGGTAAGCACAGGGCTTAGGCGTATAGCTTCAGGGATAGAATCAACCCCAATACCAATAGTTGATATAGGCTTGGCAACCTCAAAAAGCCCTTCGGCAGCGCGGGTATACCAGTCGCCACCCATGCGGGCTACAAGGTCTATTTTGCGTGGGTCTATTACACCGTTAGCATTTAAAATACTATCATCAATATGCATCACCAATATCTCGCATATTATCAGGTTGCCAGCGCCACCTTCTTGCCCAAGTTCAATAATGTCGTTCACTTTGCACTCAAACTGCACGGGCGACTCTTTTACCCTGAATGGCTTAACCATTTCAGAGGCTAGCTGCGTTAGGCCTGCCTTGGTAAACTCATTTACCCCTTCAGGATACTCTACACTGCTTAATGATGCCTGCTGAACAATGTTGTAGTTTACCACATTGATAACCACCTCGCTTGTTTTGCGGGCGTTTTCCAACGTATGCTTGGTTGTATTATCTCGCACCCTGCGGTTGGGCGAAAAGATGAGCGTAGCAGGGTTGCTGCTAAACAGGTTGAAAAAACTAAAGGGCGACAAATTTGGCCGCCCTTGTTCATCTAATGTACTGGCAAAAGCTATAGGGCGGGGGCCAACGGCTCCCTGTAAATAGCCATGCAATTTTGAGGTGGGCATGCTGCCCGGTATTATCTTCATCCGTTAAACGGTCATAATTTCTTTCTCTTTTGCCTCCAGGTGCTTATCTATCTTAGCAATGGCATCATCAGTAATGCCTTGTATTTTAGTTTCCGCACTTTTAGCCTGGTCTTCAGGAAGGCCTTCTTTTTGAAGCTTTTTGATAGCCTCGTTAGCATCGCGGCGAAGGCTGCGAACAGTAACGCGGGCATGCTCCGTTTCTTCTTTAGACTGTTTAACAAGGCCCTTGCGGCGCTCTTCTGTTAATGCAGGAATGTTGATACGGATAACCTGACCATCGTTAGTTGGGTTGTAGCCAAGGTTGGCGTTAGATATAGCCTTTTCAATGGGCGTAATCATATTTTTTTCCCAAGGTTGTATTGCCAGTGTGCGGGCATCGGGTGTGCTAATGTTGGCTATTTGGCTAAGCGGGGTGCTGTTACCATAGTAATCAACGTGTATAGAATCGAGCATGCCTGGGTTAGCGCGGCCGGCACGTATTTTTTGTAATTCAGACTCTAAGTGGCTAATAGCTTTTTCCATTTGCGCTTTTGCCGTTTCAATAACTTCTTTTTCTGCCATGGTAGTTAAATAAGGGTGCAATTTTAATGAAAAAAAAGATAGTTGACTAATTCAAAATGCAGAATTCATAATGTATTTGGATTACCTACTAGCTAACTATACGTTTTGTTGCCTGCAATTTGTGGTAGCTGAAGTACGATGCCGCTGCAAAAGCAATAAAATAAGGAAGAAAGACATTAAAAAGGTGGAATGCTACCAATAAAAAAGCCCCATCGTTAACAACAGGGCTTAATTTCTGATCACGATTACTAACAATTACAACTCTACCAAGGTACCAATTTTGTCACCATCAACCAGGTGTTGAAGGTTGCCTTCTTTATTCATATCGAACACAATAATAGGCAGGTTGTTTTCTTTACAAAGCGTAAAGGCAGTCATATCCATTACGTTAAGGCCCTTTTCGTACACCTCGTTAAAAGTAATGGTTTCGTATTTTGTAGCTGTTGGGTCTTTCTCGGGGTCGGCAGTGTAAATACCGTCTACACGGGTACCCTTTAAAATAACGTCGGCTTCAATTTCAATAGCGCGTAGCGATGCTGCCGTATCGGTAGTAAAATAGGGATTACCGGTACCGGCGCCAAATATTACCACACGGCCTTTTTCTAAATGGCGCACTGCACGGCGGCGTATAAACGGCTCGCATATCTGCTCCATTTTTATGGCTGAAAGCAACCGGGTATTAACCTCCATTTTCTCCAGCGCCGATTGTAATGCCATGCTATTAATAACCGTAGCCAGCATACCCATATAGTCGCCCTGCACACGGTCCATGCCACCTTCTTCGGCCTGCATACCCCTAAAAATGTTTCCCCCGCCAATAACAACACCTACTTCAACGCCCTTTTCTACCGCTTGTTTAATTTCGGTAGCGTATTGGGTAAGCCTGTCGTTATCAATACCAAATTGCTTATCGCCCATCAGGGCCTCTCCACTAAGTTTTAAGAGTATACGTTTATATTTCATGTGTACTGTGTGTATGCTAAGTTATATTTTTTTGCTTAACCCATAGCTGCGCCCGGGCATAACATCTATTATTGGGAAATTGGGGCAAAAAAAAGAGGCTTGATAGCCTCTTTTTTTTAAAAATCAATAAATTACTTAATAGCGTATCGTTTAAAGTCGGTAACCTTAAGGTCTTTATCAACCGACTGTAAGTATTGAAGAACGTTTAATTTGCCGTCTTTAATATACTCCTGATTGTTAAGGGTACTTTCTTTGTAGAATTTGTTAACCTTACCTTGGGCAATTTTCTCAACCATGTCTTCTGGTTTGCCTTCAGCACGAACCTGCTCGCGGGCAATTTCAAGCTCACGGTCAAGAGTTTCTTGTGTAACACCTTCTTTATCTATAGCTACAGGAGCCATAGCTGCAATTTGCATTGCAACGTTTTTGCCTACTTCCTGGTCTACCGCTTTGTTAAAAGCTACAATAGTAGCAATTTGGTTGCCCGGGTGGTTATAACCATAAACTAACTCGCCAGCTATATTAGCGTAGAAAGCAATTTCAATTTTCTCGCCAATTTTACCAACTTGCTCAGTAATATGGTCGGCAACAGTGCGGCCATCAATAGTAAGAGCTGAAAGAGCATCTTTATCGGCAGCGTTGTTTTCTAATGCAAGGTCAACCAACTGGTTAGCAAAAGCACCAAAAGCTTCGTTAATAGCAACAAAGTCAGTTTCGCAGCTAAGTACTAATAATACAGCGTGGCCGTTTGCGGTTTTAGCAATAGCTAAACCTTCGGTTGATTCACGGTCGGCACGGTTAGCAGCTACTTTTTGTCCTTTTTTACGAAGGAAGTCGATAGCAGCCTCAAAATCTCCACCGGTTTCTACAAGAGCTTTCTTGCAGTCCATCATTCCGGCACCTGTTGTCTGACGTAGTTTGTTTACGTCAGCTGCGGTAATCATTACTTCTGACATTATAAATGGGTTTTATGATAATTTTTATGCTAAGTAATTAGTTTACTTTGGCTTTAGCACCGCGGCGTACGCCTACTTTCTTAGCAGCGCCTGCACCTTTAGGGGCACCTTTGTCATCTTCATCGTCAATACGAACTTCGTATTGCTTTTCTGATGAACCTTCATCGTCGTTAGATTGCTCTTTATCGTGCTTACGCTCAGATAAACCTTCTTGTATAGCGGCAACCACTTGTTTCAATAACAATTCGATAGACTTTGCGGCATCATCATTAGCCGGTATAGCGTAATCTACATCGTTAGGGTTAGAGTTGGTATCAACAATAGCAAAGGTTGGTATGTTAAGGCGTTTAGCCTCGGCCACAGCAATGTGCTCTTTGTGGATATCAACAATAAACAAAGCAGCCGGAAGGCGAGACAAATCGGCAATAGAGCCAAGGTTACGCTCCAGTTTCTCACGTTCGCGAGAAATTTGAAGGCGCTCACGCTTAGATATGCTGGTGAATGAAACGTCAGTCAACATTTTATCAATGCTGCCCATTTTCTTAACAGCCTTGCGGATAGTTGCAAAGTTGGTAAGCATACCACCTGGCCAACGCTCGGTAACGTAAGGCATATTGATGCCTTTAACTTCGGCAGCAACAATGTCTTTAGCCTGTTTTTTGGTAGCAACAAACAAAATCTTTTTGCCTGAACGGGCTATAGATTTAAGGGCGTTGCAAGCCTCATCCAGTTTGGCGGCAGTTTTATTTAGGTCAATAATATGGATGCCACCTTTTTCTGTAAAGATGTACGGAGCCATATTAGGATTCCATTTGCGCTTAAGGTGGCCGAAGTGAACACCGGCATCAAGCATTTCGTCGAAAGATACTCTTGACATATATTGTGCTTTCTGTATAAAAAATGATTAACGTTTGCTGAATTGGAAGCGACGACGTGCTTTCTTTTGGCCGAATTTTTTACGTTCAACCATACGTGGGTCGCGGGTTAATAAACCGGCTGCTTTAAGGGCAGGGCGGTTTTCACCGTTTATTTCGCATAATGCACGGGCAATACCAAGGCGTATAGCCTGGGCCTGGCCTGTAATACCGCCACCGTTAACGTTAACGGTTACGTCGTATTTTTCGTTCAGGTTTAAAATGGCAAAAGCCTGGTTAACGGCATTGTGCAGGGTAACGGTAGAGAAATACTCTTTATAATCGCGTTTGTTAACAACGATTTTACCGCTACCGTCTTTTACAAATACACGTGCTACGGCAGTTTTCCTTCTTCCTAAAGCGTTTGTAACTTGCATAGGGGAACTATTTTAAATTGTCTAGATTTATTAATTCTGGTTGCTGGCCTGAGTGTTTGTGGTCAGTTCCAACATAAACGTAAAGGTTGCCAAGTATAGCGCGGCCCAAACGGTTTTTAGGCAACATACCTTTAATAGCGTTTTCTAAAATACGCTCGGGGTATTTGCGCATAACCTCGGTAGGGGTAGCAAAACGCTGTCCACCAGGGTAACCGGTGTGGCGTGTATACACCTTATCGTTCATTTTATTACCGGTAAACACCACTTTCTCGGCGTTTATGATAATTACGTTGTCGCCGCAATCAGCGTGCGGGGTAAAAGACGGTTTGTATTTGCCACGAAGTATCTTAGCTACTTTCGCGCTTAAACGTCCAACCACTTGATTTTCGGCATCTACAATAACCCACTTTTTGTTGGCGGTGGCTTTATTGGCCGATACAGTTTTATAACTTAAGGTATCCACTTTATTAACTGTTTTATTAACACTATCCCTAAAAAGGGCTGCAAAGCTAAAACTTTTTTTTTGAGTGGGCAAATATTTAATAAACAAAAGAAAAATAATTTGCAGGCTTGCCCCTTTTGAAGGTGTAAAGGTAATGTATATCTTTGATTATATGCTACCTACTATGAAATTAAAAGCCTTTGCCACACTTACCATACTAATAATGTGTGGGTTAATAAGAGCACAAACACCCGCCCCCGAGCAAGATTGTATTGGGCAATAACTATTATAGTAGCGAATTGGTAAAAGAATAGCCGATAAGTGCCTGAAATTGTATTTTGAAAGGAAATAGATTTACTGTTGCTTTGGAGTAAATACTTTAACTATGAAACGATTATACTATTTGATAGCTGCACTATGTTTATTAGCAGGTAGTATATATGCGCAAAATCCTGATTCATTAAAGCAAGCATTGGTTCGCTCTAAAAGCGTTCCTTTTTCTAATCAAACACAAACATATTATCCTGAGATGGATTGTGTTGGTGCTATACCAATATGTACAGATACACTAATTAGTACTATACAGTATGCGGGATATGGCTATTACCAAGATTTAAGCAATATTACATCTTGCCTTGGCGCAGGAGAGGTGAATGGGGTGTGGTATAAATTGTATATAAAAGAAACTGGCCTTTTAGGTTTTAACATAGTACCAAATGATAGTATGGATGATTATGATTGGACATTATTTAACTTGACAGGCAGGTTTTGTCGTGAGATTTTTACAAATCCAAGCCTAGAGATTTCTTGCAATTTTTCCGGATTAACCGGCATAACCGGCGCTAATCTTGATTCGCTAATTGTAACAGCTTCTGCAAACGAATTAAAAGTATCGGTTTTAGAAGATAACATATATTACCTATACATCTCATTCTTTAGAGATAGCGCATTTCCTCCGTCTGACCCCAGCGGTGGGAATTCGCCAGATAATCAATCAGGTTATACTATTGATTTCTCAATTTCAACATGTTCAATTGACTCTTGCTTGCAGCAGGTTATAACTACTGTAAAAGAGGATGAATTTAATTTTAGTACCCACATTTTCCCCAATCCAACATCGCAAAACATCACCCTAACACTCAATACACTAAAAACAGGCCAAAGCTATAGCATGCAGCTATTTACTGCTACGGGCGCATTGGTACGTACTGTTAGCAATATAAAAGCGGCAGAAAATACTGTTGATGTAAGTGGCCTGGCAACAGGCTTATACTACTACCGCATTGTAACCACCGATGGCAAAACCGCAGCAGGCAGGTTTGTAAAAGAATAAAAAATCTCCCTCTAAGAGGGAGTACCCGAGCCTGCAAGAGGGAGGAATTTTGCAGATATTCATTAAGCCGTATTGATTATTCAATGCGGCTTTTTATTTTCGATATTTTATGTAATTTCATCGCCACTATTGCTACATATAAAGAAACAAAAAACACAATGGGAATTTTTGATAAGTTAAGAGGAGAGTTTATTGATATCATTGAGTGGGTAGATGCTACACACGATACAATAATCTACAAGTTTCCGCGCTACAACAACGAGATAAAAATGAACGCTAAACTTGTGGTTCGCGAATCGCAGGAAGCGTTATTTTTAAATGAAGGGCAGCTGGCCGATACATACAAGCCCGGCACTCATACCCTTACAACACAAAATATGCCCATACTGTCTACCCTGCGTGGTTGGAAGTATGGTTTTGAAAGCCCTTTTAAGGTTGATGTATACTACGTTAGCACCAAACAGTTTATTGGGCAAAAATGGGGTACATTAAACCCTATTACATTAAACGACGACCGCTTTGGAATGATTGAACTGCGTGCCTTTGGTGTGTTTGGCTTTCAGGTTATAGATGGCGGCAAATTCTTTAAAGAAGTAGCCGGTACTAACCCTAACTTTACTACCGAAGGTGTTTTTGGTCAGCTACGCAGCATTGTTGTTACACGCTTTACCGATATGTTGGGAGAGTCGGGCATTACAATAGACCGCATTGCCTCTAACCTTGACGAGATTTCTAAACTTGGCTTAGAGCGCATTAACCCTGATTTGGAAGGTTACGGCATTAAGCTTACCAACTTTTTGGTAGAGAATGTTTCTATGCCTGATGAGCTTAAGAAAGAGATATTTGAATACTCACGCCTTAATAAGGTAGATATGCAAAAGCTGGCCCAGATGAAAGCTGCTAAAAGCATTGAAATTGCAGCGGGCAATGAGGGTGGTGCAGCAGGCATTGGTACTGGTATAGCATCGGGTATGGCTATTGGCAACGTTATGTCAAACTCGCTGAACACACAACAAAACAATGGTGGCGGTAATACCATGCCACCTCCTGTTGCACAATACTATTATGCTGTAAACGGCGAGCGTAAAGGCCCCTTTGGTGCAGAACAGTTGCCCGCCCTTGTAGAAAGTGGCGAAGTAAAACAAGACACCATGGTTTGGAAAACAGGCATGGCCGACTGGGCTAAAGCATCTACCGTTGCTGATTTTGCCAATGTGTTTACCAGCGTTCCACCACCTCCTCCTCCACCGGCTATCTAATGATTCTGACTGATGAATTTTGACGAAAAAACAGCCGATGTAAACAACACCCTTAAGTGTAAAAACTGCGCCGCATCGTTAACCTTTGCACCGGGTACCAAAAGCCTGGTATGCCAGTATTGCGGCACTACCAACGAAATAACACATAGCGAAGAAGAGTTTAAAGAAATTGAGGAGCTTGATTATTTCGACTACGAGCATGTTAACGATGCTGAGAAATATACCGTTCAGGTTTTAAAATGCAACTCGTGCGGGGCGTCAACCACGTATGATGGTAAAACCGCAGCCAGCAGCTGCCCTTTTTGTACCGCGCCATTGGTTGTTACCGGAGGCGGACAGGCGGCCAGTATTATCAAACCAAAATCGCTGATACCGTTTGTGGTAGACCAAGCAAAGGCTATAGAAAAGTTTAAAAGCTATGCCAAAAACCAGTGGTTTGCCCCCGATGCTTTTTTAAAGCTAACCAAAAACCACGATAAGGTAAAAGGAATGTACATTCCTTATTGGAGTTTTGATGCCGATGTGCACACCCAATATGTTGGCCAGCGTGGGGTTGACTATATAACCACAGAAACCTATACCACTACCGAAAATGGTAAAAGCGTAACCCGCACGCGTAACGTAACCCGAACTAACTGGTGGCCTGCCAGTGGCGAGGTAGACAATACATTTGACGATTTGATGGTTACAGCATCGAGCACTTTACCGGTTGATGTTGCCAACAACCTTGACCCCTGGGATAGCAATGGCTTAGTACCATATAACGACAGCTACATAGCTGGTTTTGTGGCCGAGATGTATAACATTGAGCTGAAGGCTGGTTTTGAAACGGGCAAGCAAAAAATGTGGCCCACTATAGAACAGACCATTTGTAATAATATTGGTGGCGACCACCAGCGTATTACCCGGCACCAAAGCAACTACTCAAACGTTAAGTTTAAGCACGCACTGCTACCCATCTGGATAAGCGTAGTGCCCTATAAAGAAAAGAAATATTACTTTTTGGTAAATGGCCAAACAGGCAAGGTACAAGGGCAACAACCATACAGCGCCATAAAAATTATACTGGCTGTAATACTGGCACTTATCATAATATTTGGCATATACTGGGCTACCCAGGCAGGCGAATAATTCTAAAAAGCCCACAGTTAACTGTGGGCTTTTATTTAAAACTTGAAGTAGACAAACAACCTTCCAAAGTTCTTACTATCGTTCTCTATACGGTGATACGATGGTTTTATATGGGGCAATTGCAAAAAGCGCTCTACCTTTTTGCGCAGCTGGCCGCTACCCTTGCCGGGTATAATTTCAATCTCGCGTATTTTGCACTCAATAGCCTTTTCAAAAGCGTCGTTCAGGGCTTTGTCTATTGCCTTGCTATTATTATATATATCGTGTAAATCAACCTTGATTCTGGCCATGCTAAAAGAGTATTATTTGCAAATGAAGGAATTTTACCTCATATTTATAGCAGAGGATAACCAAAAGCGGGTTAAACCGAATTAGTATCTTTGTGTTATAATACAATATATATTGCAGCATGAAATTTGGCTGGGGAAAAAAAGACGAAACAAGCAATAACTTCAAGTTTAAAGAGATAAAGGTTTACTCTTCAAACGAGTGGATGGCGTATGGTGGAAAAAAGTACCGTCAGGTATTTGAAAACACCGAAACCACCTATATGTACTTTGAAGTATCGCTATACAACAAGCTGTTTGACGAAGAAGACTGGAACATAAGCCTTACCGTAAAAGGCTTTCAGCTGGAACCCGGCAACAAGCGCCGCGAACTTTGCAGCCTTGATTTATCAAAAAAAGTATCAAAGGAAGAAAATATTGTCTATTTCCGCGATGGGTGGGGAATGGAGACCCAGGGTTCTTTCTGGCGACGGGGCGATTATATCTGGGAAGCCTACGTTGACGGGGAACCTATTGGCGATGCCAAGTTTTTTATAGAAGATGGTGGCGGCGTATCGCCAGACTACAACCCGTATTTTGAGGTTAACAACATAAAGCTATACGAGGGCAATTTTGAAGGTATTGATAAAGACAAAAGGGTTTATTTAAACCAGTTTAGCAAGTCGGAAACTAGGTATGTATGGATTGAGTTTAACATACAGAACAAACAGTCAAAATCATACTACTGCGAGCTGTTTTTTAATTTTTATGATAATGCCCATCAGCTAAAAGCATCTACCAGCATAAACAATAATGTACCCGATAATACCGAGGGCCATATATTTACCTATACCACTGGTTGGGGTAGCGATATACCCGGCACATGGGTAGACGAAAGCTATACCGTTGAAGTGGTATTTATGGACCAGCTACTGGCCATAGTACCTTTTGATGTGGATGAAGAGCACGAAGAAGGCGAAGTGAAAATTTATAAGGCCGGCAACCCATTTTTAATGGACGAACACGAAATTGCCCAGGCTGCCGAAACCGAACATAAGCTGGAAGACCTGTTAACCGAGTTTAACGCGTTGATTGGCCTTGATGAGATGAAGAAAAAAATTCACGATTATGTGAATTACCTTAACTTTATAAAGCTACGTAACGAGCGTGGTTTTAAAGACTCATCAAAAATAAATCTCCACTCTGTATTTACCGGCAACCCCGGCACCGGAAAAACCACGGTGGTACAATACCTGGCTAAGATATACAAGTCGATGGGATTATTAAGCAAAGGACATGTTTACGAAGTTGACCGCTCTGATTTAATTGGCGAGTTTATTGGCCAAACAGCACCTAAAGTTAAAGAAGCTATTGAACAGGCCCGTGGCGGCATTTTGTTTATTGATGAAGCTTACGCCCTGTCGCGCGACCAGAACGACACTAAAGACTACGGCAAAGAGGCCATAGAGATTTTAATAAAGGAAATGAGTGATGGCCCCGGCGATGTTGCCATAATTGTGGCAGGCTACCCTACCGAGATGGAAACTTTCCTTAACTCAAACCCCGGCTTAAAATCGCGTTTTAACCAGTATTATGCCTTCCCTGATTATACGCCAACCGAATTGTTAGCTATTGCCATGCAATATGCCGATAAAAACGCGGTAACGCTTACCGATGATGCCAAGGCATATATGGAGCTTAAACTTACCGAGGCATACCGCAACCGCAACCGCCAGTTTGGCAATGCACGCTATGTGGTGGGCGTTATAGACCAAAGCAAGCTTGATTTAGGCTTACGCCTGATACAGCATGGCAACCTGGATGCGCTAACCGAAGAGCAGCTCAAACAAATTACTGTTGAAGACCTGCAAAAGGTATTTAATGATACTAAAAAACCGCAGGTTGAAATTAAGATTGATGAGCCACAATTAGCCGAAGCATTAGTTGAATTGCACAGCCTAACCGGTTTAGAAGACGTTAAAAAAGAAATTGACGAATTGGTGCGCCTGGTGCGCTTTTACCGCGAAACGGGTAAAGATGTAACAAACCGTATATCATTACACGGTGTATTTACGGGCAACCCTGGCACAGGTAAAACAACGGTAGCCCGCATTATTGCCAAGATTTATAAAGGCCTGGGCTTGCTGGAGCGTGGGCACTTGGTAGAAACCGACCGCGAAGGATTAGTAGCAGCCTTTGTGGGCCAAACAGCCATTAAAACCCAGCAAAAAATAGACGAAGCCCAAAACGGGATGTTGTTTATTGATGAGGCTTACGCCCTATCGCGCGGGGGGAATGATTTTGGCAGCGAAGCCATAGAAACCCTGCTCAAAAAAATGGAAGACCTGCGCGGTAAGTTTGCTGTAATTGTTGCAGGCTATACCGATAATATGAAGGTGTTCCTGGAATCAAATCCGGGCTTAAAGAGCAGGTTTGACAAGGTATATGAGTTTAAAGACTACTCAGTAGAGCAGTTATATAGCATTGCTGCTAATTTGTTTAAGAAAGAAGAACTTACACCGAATGAGGAGGCTGTTACCCAACTGAAAAAATACCTGCAAGACTTATACGACAGCCGCGATAAATTCTTTGGCAATGGCCGTACGGTGCGCAATATGGTAAACCAGGCGGTACGTAACCAACACTTACGTTTGGCGGCAATTCCATCGGCTGAGCGGACACCGGAGATGCTTTTAACATTGACTTTAGATGATGTGAAAGAGTTTATAGCTAAAAATGATACCGGCGCAAGATTAGGTTTTAGGTCTACCAATAGGTAGACCTAAAAATCATTAGTTGTATGAATCTGCCAGGTAACCCACTTTAAGCAATTCCTATTTTTCAGTATTTTCTTTAAACAGATTTACAATGCGTGATAAAATCCGCAACTTCTCTATTACCAATAGCAACAAATAGGCTCCTAATAAAGCAAAGGTTAAAACCCCATACAATACAAGTGTATATTTAGCTGTCCACTCAAATGCCACTTTAATGCGTTGAACAAGGCCTATACCTGCTTTCTTTTCTCCTTGCTCTACCAGGTAAAACTTAACGGTGCAAAACTCATTCTCCTCATCAAAATTACCCAGTTCAACACCCAGGTCCTGCAGCTCACCTTCAATTTCTAAAATCCTGTTTTCCAATTGCACATACTCATCAATGCGGCCCTGGCGGTCTTTCAACTCTAACAAAGAGTTACGCACTTTTTCTAACGATACTTTTTTAGCATTCAATTGCAGGTACTCATTGGTCATATCTGTTTTAGTAACCTGCTTAGATACTATCTTACCTATTTTCTGAATCTCAAGACAAAAGCTGTCAAACTTTTCGGGGGCTATGCCAATTACTAAGTTTAGCGACCGGTTACCTTTATTCCCTCTGTTTTGCTCGTATTGAATTACGCCACCAAAACCTTTTATTTTATTGTTGATGCTCTTTTCATCTTCTTCGTACTGGTTTGTTTTAGACCTTACGGTGGCAACCTTCTCGTATTTCTGAGTGTTTGATGATGGCGATGCATCCATTTTACTCCCAGCCGGCAGTTCTAATGCCTGCATATCAACCTTAGACTCTTTGCTTATTTTTTCTGATGCATAGTTTTTGCGCGAGTAGGATACATCTGAATCATCAGACCCATTATCAAAATTTGCCATTACCCCTGGGTAGTAGTAGCCATAGGCTAAACGGCAAACAAACAGTACTGAAAAAATGGCTAAAGCTATAAAAAACAGTTTGCGTGCCCGGCGTTTTAAATTGGTATTCATAGTTAGGTTTTTCTTTTTAAATACGAAGAAAAATTACGGATAATTTGACTATCAGGTAATAAAAAAGAATCAGTAGTCAGAAAATAAAGATTAACCATGTGCCAAGGCCGAAAGAGGATTAGCTGCGCTGATCCTCCACAGGGTGGGCTTAGATAACCAAAAAGCCTTTACCGCTTTGCGGTAAAGGCTTTTTATTAATCTAGTCGGGACGAGAGGATTTGAACCTCCGACCTCCAGCACCCCATGCTGGCGCGATACCAGGCTACGCTACGTCCCGAACTATATACCTGTTAAGGGGTGGCAAATATACAATTTTCTGCAAAAGTTGCAACCCGCGTTAATTTACCCTTAATTTTTAGCACTAATAGGCTTTAGTTATTGCCATTGCATTGTATTATAGAGTAATTTTGCACTCCTTACAATATAAACACCCGTCAATCGTTCAACACAACATGACAAAGTACTTAGTTGGCCTTATTTTACTAGTAGTTTTACAAGTGCCCAATGCCCTTTTTGCCCAAAATTTTGCCATTAGCGGTACAATTACCGATGCCAAAACCGGCGAGACCATGATTGGGGCTACCGTAATTTTAAAAGAAAACGGCAAAGGCGCTGCCACCAACGTGTATGGCTTTTACTCGCTAAGCTCAGAAAAAGGCACGTATACACTTGTTGCATCGTACCTTGGATACGAAGACTATAAGCAAACCGTAGTACTTGATAAAGACCAACGCATAAGCATTGCCCTTAGCCCTAAAGCCATTACCACCAAAACAGTAGAAATTACAGGTGAGCGTAACGACGATAACGTTACCAAAACCACCATGGGCCAAATAAAGCTGGATATTAACACCATAAAAAACATACCCGTTTTTATGGGCGAGGTGGATGTGTTGAAAACGATACAACTACTGCCAGGCGTAAAAGGAGGCAGCGAAGGCAACGCCGGTTTTTATGTACGTGGCGGCGGGCCCGACCAAAATCTTATTTTGCTTGATGAAGCTACGGTTTATAACGCAGGCCACTTGTTTGGTTTCTTCTCTGTTTTTAATGGCGATGCCGTAAAAAGCATCAACCTGATAAAAGGCGGTATGCCTGCACAGTATGGCGGGCGCTTAGCATCGGTGCTGGATATCAGCATGAAAGATGGTAACAACCAGAAGTTTCATGGCGATGGAGGGATTGGCCTTATTGCATCACGCTTAACACTGCAAGGGCCTATTGTAAAAAACAAAGCATCGTTCATTCTATCGGGTCGCCGCACTTATGCTGATATTTTGGCGCAGCCCTTTATTGCCGACACCTCACCATTTAAAGGATCGGGCTACTATTTTTATGATTTAAACGCCAAAGTAAACTGGCAAATTGGCGACCGCGACCGTGTGTTTTTGAGCGGTTATTTTGGGCGCGATGTATTTACCTTCTCTAACCAGGATTTTGGCTTTAAAACAAAAATAGCCTGGGGTAACGCCACCCTTACCGGTCGTTGGAACCACGTATACAACGACAAGCTATTCTCTAACGTATCGCTGATATTTACTGATTATAAATTTAGCTTTGATGCATCGCAGGCTGAGTTTAAGCTTGGGTTTTACTCTGGCATACGAGATTATAATGCCAAGCTGGACTATACATGGGTGCCCAGTGTGCGGCATAACGTTAAGTTTGGCCTAAACTACATTTACCATAAGTTTACCCCTAACAACGCATACGCATCGGCTGGCGACCAGGACTTTAACCTTGGCGAGCCGGAAACACTATATGCCAATGAGGGTGCCTTGTACATAAGCGATGATTTTGATGTAACCGAGAAATTCTCAATAAGTGCCGGTTTACGCTTATCAGGCTTTCAACAGATTGGTCCGTTTACCCGCTACTACAAAGACAGCCAGGGCTACACTACCGACTCTGTAAACTATGGCCGTGGCGAATCTATTAAACTATATGGTGGGCTTGAGCCACGCCTGGCAGTTAAATATGCCTTCAACTCTAAAATGTCAGTTAAAGCATCGTACACCCGCAACCTTCAATACCTGCACTTAACCAATATTGCATCTATATCATTACCAACTGATTTATGGTTTCCATCAACCCAACGCGTACAGCCACAAATTGGCAGCCAGTATTCATTGGGTATATTCCGCAACTTTGCCGATAATACCTGGGAAACATCGGTTGAGGTGTATTATAAAAACATGCTAAACCAGATTGAATACAAAGACGGGTATGTGCCGGGGGCGTCGTTAAACGATAACCTTGACAACTCGCTGGTATTTGGACGCGGCTGGGCCTATGGCTCTGAGTTTTTCGTAAAAAAAGCCCTGGGTAAAACAACAGGCTGGTTGGGTTATACCCTGTCGTGGACCCAACGTAAGTTTGACGCCATAAACGGTGGCAAGCCCTACTTTGCACGCTACGACCGCCGCCACGACGTGCAATTTATCATCACCCACGAGTTTAGCCCAAAATGGACAGCGTCAGCCGTATGGGTATATTCAACAGGCAATGCATTAACCCTGCAAACAGGCCGCTATATATACGATGGCAACATTGTTAACGAGTTTGGCCCCCGCAATGATTTCCGCATGATACCCTATCACCGAATGGACCTATCGGTAACATGGACAGCGAAGAAGACAGAGAAGTTTACATCGGCCTGGAATCTTTCTATTTACAACGTATATAGCCGTATGAACCCTTACTTTATATACTTTGCCGCCGAGGGCGACATAACGCAGGGGCAAATAAAATTATCAGCGCGCCAGGTATCGCTGTTTCCTATTATACCTGCAATTACATGGAACTTTAGCTTTTAATGAAAATGAAAATAGCTAAGCATATATTTTGGTTAACCTTTTTCGGACTGGTGTTTTTTTATGCCTGCGAAAAAGAAATTACCGTTGACCTGCCAAAGCCCGACCCTAAGATTGTGGTAGAAGGGTACGTTTTTGAGGGTGAGCGGCCATACGTAATCCTGTCACGCAACACAGGCTATTTTGAGCCCATTGACTCTGCATCACTAATCAATAGCTTTATTTTTGATGGTGTGGTTACTGTTAGCGATGGAATTAATACTGATACGCTTACGTTTCAATCGGCTGCAGAATCTGTATTAGGCTTTGCTTATGTAAAAACCAACCCGACAGTAGTTGGGCAGGCTGGCAAAACCTATACACTAACCGCAACGGCCGATGGGCAAACAGTTACCGCTGTTACCACCATAATACCACCACTGGCGTTAGACAGTATTTTGTGGAAACCACAGGTAAATGAAGACAGCCTCGGTTTTGTCTGGATATACTTTACCGACCCTGGTGTTGATTTACGCGGCTACCGCATTATGTCTCGCCGTGTTAGCGCAAATCCTGAACGTAACCAGCCCTACTTCCGTACTAATTTCTACTTTGAAAACTCATTGTTTTCGGGCCAGCAGGCACCCGTAGGTTTTGACCAGGCCAGCCAGTATGGCGAAGATTTGCTTGCAAACCAACCTGAAGACCCTGACGATGGCTATTTTCGAGTAGGCGATACGGTTGAGGTAAGGCTTTGTACTATTGATAAACCCTATTACGATTTTTTAAATATGTTGGGCAACTCTACCAGCAGCAATGGCAGCCCTTTTGCATCACCGAACAATGTAATTGGCAATGTGATAGGCGGCCTTGGTGGCTTTGGTGGCCATGGGGTTGCGCAGTATCGCATAGTGTGTACCTTTCCATGATGATAAAAACAACATACAAAGCCATTTTTACCGCTGTAGCAATGGCTATTGGCTTGGTGTTGTTACAAAGTTGCGAGAAAGAGATTACCGTAGACCTGCCTGCCCCTGACGCTAAAATTGTGGTAGAAGGGTATATTTTTGAGGGCGAAAGGCCGTATGTAATCTTATCAAAAAACGCGGGTTATTTTGACCCTATAGACTCTGCCGCTATAGCTAACATATTTATTTTTGATGCCATTGTTACCGTAAGCGATGGCACCAATACTGATACCCTAACCTTTCAGCCTGCAGCAGAATCAGCTTATGGGTTTGCATATGTAAAACAAAACCCAACCGTTACCGGGCAGGCAGGAAAAAACTACAACCTAACCGTATCTGCCATTGGGCAAACAGTAACATCAACCACACGTATAATACCAATGGTGCCCCTTGACAGCTCCAAATGGGTTGAATATGAAGATTATGACTCGCTTGGCTATGTATATGTGCATTTTACCGACCCCGGTATTGATGAGCGAGGCTACCGTGTGTTCTCTCGGCGTGTTAGTGCCAACCCTGAGCGTAACGAGCCATTATTCAGGCCAAATTTTTATTCTTCAAACCGCTTTTATAAAGGGCAGCCTATAGAATTTGGCATATCGCGCGCACGCCAGTTTAGCGACCAGTTTAGCGAGGACAACCCCGACCCTGACTTACGCAGCTATCGCTTAGGCGATACCGCGCAGGTGCGTATTTGTACTATGGATTTGCCCAATTATAGTTTCTATAACTCACTAAGCAATTCTGATAATTCGGGTAACCCATTTTCGGCACCGGGCAATGTACAAAGCAATATTGAAGGTGGCCTTGGCTGTTGGGGTGGCTATTGTGTAAATCAATTTCAAATAATCTGCTACCCATAATGACAGCCATTGCGAAATACACTAATATTTACACCCTGCTAGTGGCGGCATTAGGGTTTGTTGTATTTCAATCGTGCGAGAAAGAAATAACGGTAGACCTACCCCAGCCCGACCCAAAAGTGGTGGTTGAAGGGTATATATTTCAAGGCTCGCGCCCATATGTGCTGTTGTCCAGAAATTCAGGATATTTTGCTCCTATTGATTCTGCCACGCTGGCAAACTCTATAATATACGATGCCATTGTAGTAGTTAGTGATGGTACTAATACTGATACACTTACGTTTCAGCCAGCTAATGAGTCGCCGGTAAAATATGGGTATGTAAAACAAAACCCTGGTGTTATAGGCCAGGCAGGAAAAACATACACACTGCTGGTTATAGCTAATGGCGATACAGTAACATCAACCACAACCATTATAGCATCGCCACCCATAGATAGCCTGGAATGGAAGGTGGCAGGGGTTGATAACGACTCGCTGGGGTTGATATGGATTTACTTTAGAGACCAGGGGATTGATGAGCGGGGCTACAGGCTAATGTCTAAACGCACCAGCAGTATACCCGGCCGCAACGACCGTATTTTTAGGCCCAACACCCTGCTTTTTAACCAAAATTTTTACGGGCAAAACTACTATTTTGGAGTAGGCAGGCCCGATAAGTTCGGCGAGGGCTTATCTGCAGACAAATATGACCAGGCTGATAAAAAGCGCTACCGCCTTGGCGACACGGTAAAAGTACGTTTATGCAGTATTGATTTGCCTGCTTACTACTTTTTGAACAGTGTAAAAAAATCGATGGATGCGAGTGATAGCCCATTTGGGGCGCCAAACAATGTTCAAAGCAATGTAACCAATGGCCTTGGCTGCTGGATTGGCTACGGGGTAAGTGAGCAAAAAATTGTTTGTTTTCCTGAATAAGAACTCTAATTTTTGTCCTTATTTTTAAATGCGCCGCTACGCCAAGCATCAACAAACTTGGCCCAGGCCAGCGGATTTAAAAGGCTTATTTGCTGTGCCTGGCCTGCATAGTACAACCTTGATTGTTGCTGTGCCATGCTGTACTTATAACTCATATAAGGGTCGGCACCACCGGCGTTTTTAGGCAGGTTGGCAGGGTCTATATTCCTTTGGGCGCGGGTAAGGTCATTATCCGGCAAATCGAGGTTTAAGAACGATGTTTTAAACTGCTCGCGTGTGGGCCAAGGGTAAATATCAATAGTTGGCAGGGCAATGGTATCGCGCTTAAGCACCTGAATAAGAGAGTAGCGACCATCCTCTAAACTATCAGGAATGGTAAACTTTACCTTGCGGTAGCCAATGGCAGAAAATACAATGGTATCCTTTTCATAAGCCACGAAAGTGAAAAAGCCGTAATAGTCGGACACCGTACCACGGGCGCTGTTATGCACCATGATACTGGTAAACGGTATAGGATAGAGGCTGTCTGCGCTAACTACCACGCCCGAAAACTGAACCAGATTGTTCTGGCTTTTGGCATATGAAAACGCGAAAACCGCTATTACCAATATTATTAACTTTTTCATCACATCAAATTTAGCACCTTCACTACAAATAACAACGTTTTAAACGCAAAAACGTTTGAAAAACCTAACGCATAAATAATAAAACTATTTTTGCAGGGCAATAAATATGCCGAAGAAACCATTTTACAAACGATTTTGGGTGAAAGCCACAGCTGCCATAGTATTGGGGGCCGTGCTGTTTTTTGTATTGAAAGTGCCTGTACTACAAGCTATGGGCAACTATCTACGTAGCGAAGATACACCGCAAAAAACTAAATACCTGTTTGTTTTAAGTGGTGGCGCCTACGACCGTGGGCACGAGGCTGCGCGCCTTTACAAAGCCGGACTGGTTGATACACTTGTGGTTACCGGAGCTAATGTACACCAGAACCTGCGTGTTTTGGGAATAGAAATAAATGAAGCTCAACTAACAGACAGCGCACTGGTACGTTTTGGTGTGCCGCAAGAGCGTATACTGCTTATCCCCAAAGGCACCAGTACCATAGAAGAGGCTGGGATAATACATGACTTTTGTTTGAAAAAAGGCCAGTTGAGGGCTACAGTAATAAGTGATAAATTCCACACAGGGAGGGCTAAAAGGCTTATACGCCCAGTGCTGGATAAAGACGGGATACAGCTTACCATGCTGGGCTCTCCATCATCAGAATACAATGAAGACCGCTGGTGGGAAAGTGAAAACGGACTTATTATGGTGAATAATGAGTATGCGAAGATGTTGTATTATTGGTTAAAATAAAAGTATTACCTGAATATGTCTAAAGATTTAAAATAAACCCTATCATCGTCAACCTCTGCGCCCATTTTTAAAAACCAGGCTAATAACTCAGGAGTATAATGTAAGAGCGTATCAAGTTCAGCATTTAATTGAAAGTAAGCCTCAGCTCCGGGATTTGTATGATTTTGAGCCAGATCTCGCATGAAGAACTCCCACTCATCACTTTTCCATAGCTTCTCGCTGCGATGCCCATTAAAACACACCATAAAGCCTGTTATCATATCAAATTTGATATCAAATGGTTCTATGGCTTCAAAATTCTTAATTTCATAATCACGACGGGGTATTTCAAGTACTTCTACTAACTCGTTAAACATTGGGTCTGTCCAAATATCAATAGTGCGCACCTGGTGACCATAGTACTTGCATATAAAAGGAAAATAAGCATTTCCTGTTCCAATATCCAGTATATTTTTATTCTTCTCTCTTTCTAAACCCAAAGTAAAAACATGCCATATATTTTTACGCATCCATGGCTCTATATCAAGGTATTTGCTGTATCCGGGGGCTGGCGCTACATCTTTATACTTTTCTTTAACAATATCAAACTTTGATTTATTTACCCTGTTCAATACCTTTTCAAGGTCGGCATTTAGTTTTAATAATGTTAATGCTTTATAAAAGATATTATTTGCAACCTTTTCTCTATAAACAGTAATACTCTTAAACTTATTCATGAGGTAAAATTAAATAAATTTTTTTATTTAAAAGATTTTATAATTTCCTTAACACCACGTTAATACTTAACTGTTAGATTAAACTTTTATAAATAAAAAGCTTCCGTCAAAGGAATTTTATGAAATACCTGCCTACTTTGCATCCTAGTACCATGAAAGCAAAGTTTTACACTCCTCTACTTCTTTTATTTTTGTTCTTGCAATTTGCTACTTCTGCGCAAACCCCCTTTGGCCTAAAAGCTTTGTACGAAAATATTGGGGAAACCTATTGGTATGAAATACGGCTGTATACAGACCATACCGCAACAACAGTTTCAGGCAGGGGGCATCCTATCCCTAGTTACTACACCAACTGCACTGCTACATGGAAAATAAGGGCCGGCGTGCTTATAATTGAGAAAACGAATTGTGTAGAAAACGATACGCCTTCTGGTTTTTTTGCTATCCAGTTAGATACTACGCCCAAGCCAAAGCAACCTGTTGTAATTGAAAAATATTTTATTAAGGGTAATAAGTTAAAACCTATTGGACAAGGGGTATATTACCGTAAACGAATTGACTAATACATTACAACTGCTTCAACACCTCGTTAATACTAACCTTACTGTTTACCAGTTTAGGCAGGTCGGCAATGGCTACGCGCTCTTGTGTCATGGTATCGCGGTGGCGTATGGTAACCATGTTATCTTCCAGCGACTGGTGGTCTACCGTAATGCAGAACGGTGTGCCGATAGAATCCTGGCGGCGGTAACGCTTACCAATAGAGTCTTTCTCGTCGTACTGCGTAATATGGTCGTATTTCAATACATCTAATATCTCGCGGGCTTTCTCAGGCAGGCCATCTTTTTTGGTTAATGGCATTACGCAAACCTTAACCGGGGCAAGGAAAGCCGGGATATTTAATACCTCGCGGGTGGTGCCATCTTCCAGTTTCTCTTCATTATACGCAGTGCTTAAAATAGCAAGGAACATACGGTCTAAACCTATAGATGTTTCTACTACATAAGGAATATAACTCTCGTTCAATTCAGGGTCGAAATAGCGAAGCTTTTTGCCCGAGAATTCTTCGTGACTCTTCAAGTCGAAATCGGTACGTGAGTGGATGCCCTCAAGTTCTTTAAAACCAAATGGGAATTCAAACTCAATATCAGCTGCTGCATTGGCATAATGCGCCAATTTCAAATGGTCGTGGAAGCGTTGCTTACCTTCACCCAAGCCAAGGGCTATGTGCCACTGCATACGCTTTTGTTTCCAGCTTTCGTACCACTCCATTTCAGTACCCGGGCGAACAAAGAATTGCATCTCCATTTGTTCAAACTCGCGCATGCGGAAAATAAACTGGCGGGCCACAATCTCGTTACGGAAAGCCTTACCAATTTGTGCAATACCAAATGGTATGCGCATACGGCCAGTTTTTTGTACGTTTAAAAAGTTTACAAATATACCCTGGGCCGTTTCGGGACGTAGGTATATTTTTGATGAATCTTCGCTAACGCTACCCATCTCGGTGCTAAACATCAGGTTAAACTGGCGCACATCGGTCCAGTTTTTAGTACCTGATATGGGGCAAACAATTTCTAAATCGATAATTATTTGTTTAATACCGTCCATATCATTAGCCTCTAAAGCGGCTTTAAAACGGGTATTTATGGCATCAATTTTAGTTTGGTTCTCCACCACGCGGGCATTGGTACTGCGGAACATAGCCTCATCAAACGGAGAAAAACGCGCTTTGGCTTTTTCTACTTCCTTTTCAATTTTGGCTTCTATTTTTTGCACCGCTTCTTCAATAAGCACATCGGCACGGTAGCGTTTTTTGCTGTCTTTGTTATCAATCAACGGGTCGTTAAAAGCATCGACGTGGCCCGATGCTTTCCAAACCGTAGGATGCATAAATATGGCAGAATCAATACCTACAATATTCTCATTCATTTGCACCATGGCTTTCCACCAATACTCACGGATGTTCTTTTTTAACTCGGCACCGTACTGACCATAGTCGTATACAGCGGCAAGGCCGTCGTAAATTTCAGACGATTGAAAGATAAAGCCATACTCTTTGGCGTGCGATATAATTTTAGGAAAAAGCTCTGCGTTGTTACTCATAATGGCGGCAAAGATAGTAATTAGGGTTTAGGGGCTAGGGTTAGGGGTTAGAAATTTAAGCAATAGTTAACAGGACTAATTCCTCCCGCCCAAGCCACCCATCAGTTTCGGCATTTTAAAATCTTTGTTAGAGTCGAACTTGATTTTTTTACCAAAGATAAACCAGCGGGTTTTGATGGTGCCCACTATGTGAAGGTTGGTTTGCTTACCGTTGCCAAGGAAGGTACCCAGCAAATCGGGCAGGGCATTAACTACCGCCATGCTACTGGCCGATATAGTTACGTTGTAAGGCCTTTCTCCTTCTGAAATAAGCTTAAACGGCATTTTGCCCTTAACTACGCCAATGGCTTTGTCGTTTAGCATAACATTCATATCTATACGCTTAACCCTAAAGCCCCAGGTGCCGGGGTTGTTAATTTTCAGCACCACATCCATATGTACAGAGTCGGCCGATATTTTGCCCACTTTAACATCTTCAATACCCTTAACCATAGGCAAACGCCCCATAGAGCACGACGTTAAGAGGGTTGCTATAACCAATGTAAGTATGAAAAATTGAGCTTTGCGCATGGTAAAAGGGGGTTTATACACTCTTTTGAACTATTTTTATGCCAAATTTACCGTTTAGCATGAAAGTAAGGCATTTATTTGTTTTTTTAATGCATGCAGCTGCTAAACGCTACGAAACTTTAAAGCCGCAACTTGGTTATATATACTGCTATGACAATTGAAGAGATAGAAAACGAAATTGTTGAAGAATTTCAGATGTTTGACGATGAGTTCAGCAAGTATGAATACCTTGTAGAGGTAGGCAAAAACCTGCCATTGATAGACGAGAAATATAAGACCACCGAATATGAGATAACTGGCTGCCAAAGCAAAGTTTGGCTGAATGCCGAACTAATTGACGGAAAGGTTGTTTACAGCGCCGACAGTGCAGGTATTATCCCAAAAGGTATAGTATCGTTACTGTTAAGGATGTTATCGGGCCAAACACCAGAGGCAGTTGTAAATGCAGACCCTATCAGCCTTTTTAGTAAAATTGGAATTAGTGAACTGTCGATGACCCGCTCTAACGGGCTCAGGTCTATGGCAAAACAAATGAAATTATACGCCCTGGCCTTTCAAGCTAAGGTAAATGGATAATATTATGGGAGCAATTGTAATAGCAAAAGACACTGAGTTTGCCAATAAGGTTATAGACGTGCTGCGCACAGTTTACGACCCTGAAATACCTGTAGATATTTGGGAACTTGGGCTTATATATGAGGTGGATGTGAACGATACAAAGGATGTTAGCATTAAAATGACGTTGACATCACCATCGTGCCCGGCTGCCGAAAGTATGCCCAGCGAGGTAGAAACCAAAGTGCGAGATTTGGAAGGTGTTACCTCATCTAAAGTAGAGGTAGTTTTTGACCCCACCTGGACCCAGGACATGATGAGCGATGTAGCCCGCCTGGAGTTGGGTTTTATGTAATTAATTTTAATTGCCATGGCAGAAATACCCGAAGAATTCCAGATAAAAAATAAAGTAGCCAACAGTGGTTTAATTGAGTTAAACCTGGAAGACTATTATACCCAAGGCGAGCGCGTGTTGATTGATATAAAAGAGCAGCTTTGGCAGGGTTTGATTTTACGCGAAGACGAGTTTAGAACCTATATAAAAGATACCGACTGGAGCCAATATGCAGATAAGTATGTTGCTATTAGCTGCACAGCCGATGCCATTGTACCCCTTTGGGCTTATATGCTGGTAACATCGGCAGTTGAGCCGTTTGCTAAAAAGGTTGTATTTGGTAATATAGAAGCTTTGGATACCGCTTTGTATTTTGAAGCACTGGCTAAGCTGGATTACGAAGAGTTTAAAGACAAACGCATAATTGTAAAGGGTTGTAGCAAGTATGATGTACCTGCAGCCGCCTATGTTGAAATTACCAACCGCCTGCGCCCCATTGCCAAAAGCATAATGTATGGCGAGGCCTGTTCTACCGTGCCGGTATACAAGGCAAAAGGCGCTAAGGAATAGTGTTGGGAAAAACCCTTGATTTAATACCGCATTTTAGTTTTTTATAAGCGTAAATTTTTACATTTGTCTAAACTGATGCTTATGAAAAAACCTTTACTACTACTCATTTTCGCCATATTAACAATACAACTTGCTAAAGCACAAAGCGATAGCGAATTTTGGTTTGCTGCTCCAGAAGTAACATTTAGCCATAGCGGCGATACTCCGATATTATTAAGGATGTCGTCGTTTGGGCAGGCAGCTACTGTAACCATAGAACAGCCGGCTAACTTAGCTTTTGTTCCTATTGTAGTTAATATTCCTGCCAATAGCAGCTTTTCGCAAGACCTTTCGGCATTTGTGGCAACTATAGAAAATAAACCCGGCAACCAGGTTTTAAACTATGGCCTGCATATTACTTCAACGGCTAACATATCTGTTTACTACGAGATAAATACCGCCAACAATCCCGAAATTTTTGCATTAAAAGGACGCAACGCTTTAGGCACTGAGTTTTATACGCCTTTTCAAAACGTTTGGAATAACGGGAATTATAACCCACCGGCAAATTCGGCATTTGATATTGTAGCAACAGAAGACAATACACAAGTTACTATTACGCCGTCGCAAAATATTACCGGCCATGTAGCAGGGGTACCTTTTACTATTACGTTAAACAAAGGCCAGACATTTTCATCAGTTGCCAGCAGTTTATTGGCAAGCGGACACTTAGGTGGTTCGCATATCACAGCAAATAAACCTATTGCTGTAAGCATAAAAGACGACTCTGTAGCTAACCAGATTTGCCAGGACATGATGGGCGACCAGATTGTACCAGTAAATATTATTGGTAATGAGTATATTGTGATGAAGGGCTTTTTAAATACCAATGCTAATGAGCAGGTATTTATTTTAGCCACTGTAGACAATACTGATATTTTTATTGATGGCAGCGGCACGCCTGCGGCAACAATCAATACAGGCCAAACATTTAATTATCCGATAACGACACCATCAACCTATATTAATACAAGCAATGATGTGTATGTATTGCATGCCAGCGGCTTTGGTTGCGAAGTTGGTTCAGCATTGCTGCCACCAATTAATTGCACAGGTTCATCATCAGTATACTTTGTACGTTCTACCGCAGAGCTTTTTGGGTTAAACATTATGATACGTGCAGGCGATGAAGGTAATTTTATACTTAACGGAAGCAATACATTAGTGCCTGCCAGCTCTTTTCAACCGGTGCCGGGCACAGGCGGCAACTGGGTAGCTGCGCAGATACAATTTAACGCTACAGATGTGCCTGTTAATACCACCAGTATATTATCAAACACTACGGGTATATTCCACATGGGAATGATTAACGGAAATGTTCAATCAGGTTGCCGTTACGGTTATTTCTCTAACTACAGCCAGATAAATATTGGTCCTGATATTGCTGTTTGCCCTGATACTGCTGCCATATTGGATGCTGGCGCAAATTATGATACGTACCTTTGGAATACTGGCGATACCACGCAAACCATTGTTATGCCCACACCGGGCACTTACTGGGTAACAGTAACCCGTTTTGGTTGTACCGCAACTGATACTGTGCAGATAACGCTTAACCCCGCACCAAACTTAGTACTTAACCAGGATACCGTAATATGCTCGCAAAACGCCCAAGTGGTGCTTGATGCAGGTGCAGGGTTTGGGTCATATATTTGGAATAATGGTGATACTACCCAAACCACCACAGTAGGGCCAGGCACTTATATTGTAGTTGTTACTAATAGCTTTGGTTGCTCATCGCCATCATCAGACACTGCTAATATTGTGTTGAATATACCCACACCTACCCTTGGACAGGACACTGTTATTTGCGACCCTAACGGCAGCATTGCTATTGATGCAGGCAGCGGCTTTACCAGCTATTTATGGAGCAACGGCGACCAAACCCAAACCACGGTGGTGCAACCAGGGAACTACTATGTGACGGTTACCAATGCAGACGGTTGCCAGGGTGTTTCGCTGGACTCTATCAGTATAAACGTATTGCCAACTATTGCTTTGTTTAATAACAGTACTGATACTACGCTGGTAGGTTTACCTATACAATTTATTGACAGCTCGGCTGCAGGAACAGGAACTTTGGCAACATGGCTCTGGGAATTTGGCGATGGTTCTACATCAACAGAACAAAACCCACTACACCAATACAGCGATACGGGCAGCTATAACGTAACACTTATTGTTACCAACTCTGACGGATGTACCGACACGTTTACTGTAGTAGTAACGGTAATAGAATTGCCTGTGTTTGTACCCAACGTATTTACACCAAATGGCGACGGATATAACGACTTTTTGGTATTTGCTTACCTGGAACAATTCCCCGGAAGCAAACTATGGGTATACAACCGCTGGGGCAACTTGCTTTACAACAGCACCGACTATAAAAATGATTGGAACGGCGATGGTGCCACCGATGGGGTTTACTACTTTGTGCTGGAGGTAAACCACCCGAAGGGCGTTAAAAAAGAACATGGTACAGTAACTATACTGGAAGGGAAATAGGTTATAGAAAAAATCCCCGTCCTGAATAGGGGGCGGGGATTTTTAGTTAATGCTTATGTAGTTTAGGCTTTGCTTTCTACAAAGTACATTTCAATTTCGCCTTTGTTTTTCGCCTCTACTTTGCCGCGGTATACGCAGGCAAACTTATCTTTAACCAAAGCATAAGTAGTGCCCGATATATTGATTTTACCTTCTTCGCCGCTGCTTTCCATGCGCGATGCAATGTTTACGGTATCGCCCCAAATATCATAAGCAAACTTGCGAATGCCCACAATGCCTGCAATAATAGGCCCTGTATGTATGCCAATACGTATTTCCCAGTACTCCTCTTTATTTTTTTTACGGTCTTTACGCATTTGCAGCATAAAATCGCGTATTTCTATAGCAGCCGCAACAACAGCTTCGGCATTGTTGCTATTAACCGCCGGCACGCCCGATGCGCACATGTAAGCATCGCCAATGGTTTTAATTTTCTCTAACCCATGGCGGCCAATAATCTCGTCGAACTTGCGGAAACAAAGGTCAATTTCGGCCACAAGCTTATCGGGGGTGTAACTTTCGGCAAAGCGGGTAAAGTTTTTAAAATCAGTAAAAAGCACCGTAACCTCTGAATAGTAGCGGGGCGACGCCTTGCCATATTTCTTAAGTTCCTCGGCTGTTTCGGCAGGCAGAATGTTCAATAACAACTCTTCTGACCGTTCTTTTTCGGCGGCAATAATCCGGTTTTTTGCTTCCAGTTCTTCTGCTGTTTTCTGCTTCTCCTTATAGCTTCGGTATATAAAAAAGGCTATAATGCATAGGATAATAAAGGCCGCAATAAACAAGTTGCGTACTACAATCTGGTGTTGAATTTCAATCTCGCTTTTCTGTTCCCTAAGCTTAATTTTATTTTCTTTAATCTGCAGTTCAAGCCTACTGGTTTCAAGCTCTTTGCTAAGGCCTGCATTTTCCTTTTTGCTGCTATCAAGCGCTCCTCCTAATTGCTTAAGCTCGCCTTCCTGGTTTAGTAAATCCCTTTCTTTGGCTGAAAGGTCTTTCATTTTACCTTCCAGTTCCTTATTCTTATTGGCAATTTCGCCGTTAAGATTAGATATTTGCTTTGAGTCGTCTAATTTTTGCTTGGTAACATTAAAGAGGTTTTTGTAGTAGCCCGCCTTATCAGGATTGCCCATGGCAGAATGCACCAGCGACAGGTTATAATAACTCATAGCCAGGCCCGGAATGTATTTAAGCTGCAGGGCAGCTTTTTGTGCCTGTTCGAAACTTTTGAGGGCCTTTTTAGGTTTAGAAAGAAAATACTCACGACCCAGAGTGTTTAGCAAATCAACACGGTGGGTATCGTTAGGTGTTTTAGGCAAAACCCTTTCCAAACTATCAACTAAGCGCTTATTTTGCGCTACAGCTGGGATGGTAAAGGCAAAAATCAGTACTATGATGGCAATTGTAAATCTCATTTTAAGCAAAAATCTGAGATGCTAAAGTAAGTAAGGATTTTTGTTTTGTAAGATATTTAGTAATATTCGGGCTTGAAATTGATAAAAAGGTAATAAAAGACCCTATGGATTACCAAAGGCTGTATGCCGACATGATGTTAAAATTGAAGGAAGGCCTGTCGCCCAACCTTTATTACCATGGTGTACACCATACGTTAGACGTTTTAGCTGCCCTGACGCAAATATCAAAACAAGAAAATATAAGCGGCACGCCTTTGCTTTTACTAAAGACTGCTGCCCTGCTGCACGACTCTGGCTTTACCGAAACATTTACCGACCATGAAGAGGCGGGCTGCCGTATTACGCGCACCATGCTACCCTCGTACGGTTATTCTGCTGCTGATATTGATATTATTTGCGGCATGATAATGTCGACCAAAATACCACAAACGCCCGATAATAAACTGGAGGAGATAATATGCGATGCAGACCTTGATTATTTAGGCCGAGACGACTTCTACCCTATTTCGCATAGTTTGTTTAAAGAACTTGTATTTAGGGGAGCTATTGCTGATGAAAATGAATGGAATAAGCTACAGGTTAAATTTTTATCGGCACACCATTATTTTACCGGTACCTGCCAGAACCTGCGCGAGGCTAATAAGCAGCTTCGTATTGAGGAGATTAAGCAGCTAATTCAAGATGCGTAATGCAGAATTCAAAATTCAGAATGCATAATTAGTTCAACGTATCAGAAAACAGATTTTAAATCGCTTTTAGCGATTCTATAGTTACGGTTGGGTTGGCTGCAGAGAATACGTAATTGCCTGCAACCAGCACATCGGCACCGGTGGCAATAAGTTTAGCGGCATTGTTGCCATCTACCCCACCATCAATTTCTATAAGCGCTTTAGAACCTGTTTTAAGAATAAGGTCTTTCAGCTTTTCTGTTTTACGGTAGGTATTCTCAATAAATTTTTGCCCGCCAAAGCCCGGGTTTACACTCATCATGCAAAACAAATCGGTATCGGCAACAATGTCTTCGAGCTGGCTAACGGGGGTGTGCGGGTTAACGGCTACACCGGCCTTCATTCCCTCGGCTTTTATGTATTGCAGGGTACGGTGCAGGTGGTTACAAGCTTCTATATGTACACTTAAATAATCGGCGCCAGCATCGGCAAAGGCTTTGATATAACGATCGGGGTCAACAATCATTAAATGCACATCAAGCGGCTTTGCAGCATGCTTTTTTATGGCTTTAACCACAGGAAACCCAAATGATATATTAGGCACAAATACTCCATCCATAATATCGACATGAAACCAATCGGCAGCCGATTGGTTAAGCATTTCGCAATCGCGCTGCAGGTTAGCAAAATCAGCAGAAAGTATGGAAGGCGCAATAATTGCCATTGTTATTTCTTTTTATTGAGATTACGTAATTCGGCTTCGGTAAGGCTGGGGTCGTCGGGATTAGGAAGATGGTGTTTTTCGTGCTGAACAAGTACCTTGCGCATGCGCATATTCAACATCTCTACTACCAAAGAGAAGCCCATAGCAACGTAGATGTATGTTTTGTCTACATGCACATGCAAAGCCTCTACCACCAAAATAACGCCTATTAAAATTAAGAATGCAAGGGCCAGCATTTTGATAGAAGGGTTGCGGTTTATAAAGTCGCTAACCTTGCCTGAGAATATCATCATAATAATCATAGAGATGATAACGGCACCAATCATAATAGGTAAGCCCTGAGCCAAAGGTAAATCGCTGCTTACGCCTACCGCTGTTAGTATCGAATCAAACGAAAAGACAATATCAATAAGTACAATTTGAATGATAGCGGCAAACAGGCTGCGCTCTTTAAAATCCTGAGGAGATTCAGGCTTATCAGCAAGCTTCTCAATAATTTCAACAGTAGTTTTATAAATAAGGAATACACCACCTGCAAAAAGAATCAAATCGCGGCCGGTAACCCCAAAATCGCCAATGCTGAACAGGGCGGCAGTCATGCTGGCGATAAACGAAATACCTGATAACAGGATAACACGCATAATAAGCGCAAGGCTTAAGCCCCACATACGTGCGGTGCCTTGCTGTGTGCGTGGCAGCTTGCCTGCAATTATTGAGATAAAGATGATATTATCGATACCCAATACAATTTCTAAAACGGAAAGCGTAAGCAGGCGGATAAGCCCATCGACGGTTAAAAGGTGGTCAAAACTGAATTCCATTAGCTATTTGAAAGGGCAAATGTAGTTATTTTAGAGGATAGGGTAAGGGATTAAATAGATAAAGAATTAAAGAATGGTATTAACCTGATAAAAGGTTTGCATTTGGTTTAGCAGGCCTGCGGGGGTAGAATCAACCAACATTTTATCTTTGGTAGCTGCGCTTAAAAACCCGTCGGCTACCATAAAATCAAGAAAAGCATTGAGCTTATCATAATAGCCATCAACATTAAGTAAAGCGCAGGGCTTGTGGTGGTACTCTAGTTGCAGCCAGGTGTATACTTCAATAATCTCTTCTAATGTGCCTATGCCGCCTGGCATAGCAATAAAACCATCACACAAATCGGCCATAAGGGCCTTGCGCTCGTGCATGGTTTCTACAATATGCAGCTGGGTAAGGTTTAAGTGGCCAACCTCGCGTTCCATTAGTTTTCGGGGAATAACACCAATAGCCTCGCCGCCAAGTTTCAAAACCTCATCGGCAATATGGCCCATAAGCCCTATGTTACCTCCGCCATACACAAGGCCTATGTTACTTTGTACCATAAGGGTGGCTAACTCTTCGGCAGCTTTAGCGTAGGCAGGATTACTGCCATAGTTTGAGCCACAAAAAACTGTAATGCGTTTCATTTAGTCAATATTGTCTTGTTGTTCATCATCAGTACCCTGCCCGTTGTTATTCTTAGATTTTCCGCCCTTAAAAAACAACAGCCCTGCAACAATTATTACCACTATTGCCGTAACCAAAGGGTAGGCATCTTTTGCAGATGAAAAAGCGAATATGGTAAACAGCATAAGGGTAAATAATTGGCCAAAGCTATAAAATAAGG
>CAMBQF010000005.1 GCA_945869825.1 Chitinophaga pinensis
GAATACATTACCGTTAACGGCAGCAGCCCAATCAGCGCGTCTATCAACGCTTCATCAACCTTAGTAATGGTAGATGAGCTGGTAACCCTGACAGCTAACGCTACCAACGCAAGCGAGTATGTATGGAACTTTGGCGATGGTAACACCCAAACAGGCTCAGCCAACGTGGTACACGCTTACGATGCAGAAGGTACTTACAACGTAACCCTGACAGCAACTAACAGCGATTGTAACAGCGAAGCCACCAAAATAATTAAGGTTAACAACACCACAACCGGTATTAACGGCACAGCGGCGAGCAACCTGAACATTTATGGACAAGGCGAGCGTGTTGTTATAGAGTTTAATAAATGGGGTGGCGACAAAGCCGACATTTTTATGTACAACACCTTAGGACAACGCATGGAAAGCCTGACAGGGGTATCAACCCTAAAAGGCCGCCAGGAACTTTATATAGCCGACATTAAACCAGGCTACTACTTTATACAGGTGGTTAGTAATGGCAAGGTACAAGGCAAAAAAGTGTTCTTAGGAAAACAATAAACCTCTTATCAACCTTACATTAGAATTGAAATCGCCCCAGACTGCTAAGCCTGGGGCGATTTTCATTATACCTTCTCAGGTACTAGAACAGCCAATTAGGTAATGAGGTATCAAGGGAGGCATTATTCTTTTGGAATAAAGGCCTGACAGCGTTTATAAGGCAACAATCAGGTTAGGTTTATTATGGGTAGGCATTGTTGTTTTTGGTTCAATATAAAGCCCCCATACGCAAAGCGTATGGGGGCTTATAAATATACTGTAGGCTAATTAGCTAATCTTATTGAACATCTCAACAAACTTCATCATAGAGCCTATGTTGCTTACTTTAATTTTGCCCATCATAACGGCCATTTGCGCGTTAGTGCGGCCAAGCTCGGTATCGGCATAGGTTTGGTCGGTGGTTTTAACCACACACTTAGGTTCGCCGTGCAAACCATCTTCTACTGTACAAACGCCATCGTTTACACGCACAGTAAACTGTCCGCCATCCGGGCCGTCAATTTCAAAATGGTAAGTAATGTCAACGCCTGCGCCTGCTCCGGCTTTTAAGCGTTCTGGTAGCGAGTTGATAATCTCTTTTGCGGTAGTTGGAGTACTCATTGTTAAAGTGTTAGTTGATGTATTAAGGTTGGTTGAATTACTAGTTGCGTTAAGGGCACCGTTGGCTTGCGCTAACGGCTGTGGGGCAGAAGCAGGGGCTGCTTCAACCTTAGCTTTTGGGGCCGGAGGGTTTTTGTAAGCAGAGTCGTACTGCACCTGGTCGAACATTATTTTGGCAATAATCTCCAGCATAATTTCCGATGTACCACCTACAATAGTACCTACGCGCGCATCGCGGTACATGCGGGCAATTTCATACTCTTCCATAAAGCCGTAACCGCCAAAGCACTGAAGGCAAACGTCGGCCGCTTTTTTGCCAAGTTCGGTTGAAAGTAACTTCAACATAGAGCATTCTTTAACGGCAAACTCACCCTGGCTATATAACCACGATGTATGGTGGCTTAGCTGACGTACAGCCTCAATCTCCGAAGCTAACTCGGCCAAACGGTGACGAAGTACCTGAAACTTGCTAAGCTTGCGGCCAAAGGCCTCGCGCTCGGTCATGTATTTCATGGCAGCATCAAGGGCATATTGTGCACCCTCGGTAGCGGTAATGCCTGTTACCAGGCGCTCCAGCTGAAAGCTATCCATTATATAATAAAAGCCCATGTTCTCTTCACCCACAAGGTTGGCAACCGGAACTTTAACGTTGTCAAAAGCAATCTCTCCCGTGTCGCTAGAGTGCCAACCTATTTTCTTGAGCTGCGATGCGGTAAAGCCCGGAGTACCCGCCTCAACCACAATAAGGCTGATGCCACCGGCACCGGCTGAAGTATCGGTTTTGCAGGCCACGGTAATAAAGTCGCAAAACACACCATTGGTAATAAAGGTTTTGCTACCGTTGATAATGTAGTAGTCACCCTCGCGAACAGCAGTGGTGCGTATGTTAGCCACGTCAGACCCTGCAAAAGGCTCAGTAATGCCCAACGCACCCCATTTGGTACCATCTATAGCACCCGGTAAAATGCGTTGCTTAAGCTCCTCGCTACCTACCTTCATTAAGTGGGCAGTACTCATGTATTGGTGAACGCCAATAGCGGCAGCATAGCCACCCATACCGGCGCGGGCAATCTCTTCAAGGTATATTACAGAGTAAAAGAAATCCTGGTTGGTTCCACCGTACGCCTCGTCGTGGTTAATGCCTAAAAAGCCAAGGTCGCCCATACGTTTCCACACCTCTTTGGGTATGCGCTCGTCGGCTTCCCATTTAGCGGCTTGTGGCCTTACTTCAGTTTCAATGTACTGGCGGACTGTTTGGCGAAATATTTCGTGGTCCTGGTTAAAATACGGAGATTTCATCTTCTTTAGAAACTACTAATTGTAAATATGAAGCACCTGGCCTTGCAGGTCGGTTTGATACTGTACCATGCCTATAGTTGCAGGCCCGTTTAATACCGTGCCGCCTATCAGGCTGAATTTAGATCCGCAGCAGGTATCTTCTGCGGCCTGGTCTTGCGCTATTACATTTAGGGTAACACAGCTTCCGTAGGCCTCAAAAGTGCAGTTGCGGTCGTATGCTGTATACTCATCTATATTGCTGTGGTAAACAATCAACCCTTTCGATCCGCCGTTTACATACACCCAGCCCCCAATGGGCAACAGGTTGGCGTTGCTGGGCTCGTTTAGCGCTACATACACGTTTACCGGCACAAAGGGTATAGGCCCCTGGTTATTTTCGTTGCACTGTGGCAACAGAATACCGCCAAAAAGCGTTAAAGCTATAATTATTGACTTACTATGGGGCATAAATAATGGCCTGAATGTTGCAAAGCTACTCATAAATAATGTTATTTGCCACCATGCGCACCATATTAACAACATCACTACTGTTTTGTTCCGTTTTGGCCTTTGCACAAAACACCCAGCCCGATTTGCCCCCCAACGCCAACGCCAAAAAAGAAAAGGAGTGGAAGAAGAAAAAGGACAAAATGGTGGCCGACGAAAACCGCAAAAACGAGAAAGCCAAAAAAGCCCTCGTTGGCATACAAGACAAAGCCACCCGCAAGCGCATGAAACAATCTAAGCGCAAGGCCAAAAAATTCAACAGCCAAAAGCATAAAGGGGATAAGTAGGTAGCTTATACCTGAAAGATGACATCTGACAGTTATAAGTGAAAAATTAATAGTGCATGAGATTTGTGTTTTTGAATAAAACCAAAAAAGCCCTTTCCGCCTAAGGCGGACGGGGCTTCATTTTATCTCTTTATCAGCTAGTTAGCCTAACATCTTCACAAAGTCATCAAACAAGTAGCGGCTATCGTGCGGGCCGGGCGATGCCTCCGGATGGTACTGTACAGAGAAGGCCTTTTTACCTTTTATGCGGATGCCCTCAATGGTATCATCGTTTAGGTTGATGTGCGTAACCTCCACATTTTCGGCCTTCTCCACATCCTGTGGCGATACCGCAAACCCGTGGTTCTGGCTTGTAACCTCGCACTTGCCCGTAATTAAGTTCTTCACCGGGTGGTTAATACCACGGTGGCCGCTGTGCATTTTGTAGGTGTTTAAGCCCGCACTTTGCGCCAAAATCTGGTGGCCAAGGCATATGCCGAACAATGGCACATCGGCATCAATCGCTTTTTTAACCTCGGCAACTACACCGGTAAGGGTTGCAGGGTCGCCGGGGCCGTTAGATATAAGGTAGCCGCTGGGGTTCCAGGCGGCCATTTCTTCAAATGTAGTATTCCATGGGAACACGCGCACGTAGCAACCGCGGTTGGTAAGCGAGCGAACTATATTGCGCTTAACACCAAGGTCTAACAAGGCAACTTTGTATTTGCTGTTAGGGTCGCCCTCGTAGTACCCCTCTGTGGTAGATACGGTAGACGATAGCTCCAGGCCCTCCATAGATGGCACAGCTGCCAGTTGCTTTTTAAGCAGTTCAATATCATCGGTTTCTGAGGATATAATGGCATTCATAGCGCCTTTATCGCGAATGTGGGCTACAATAGCACGGGTATCAACATCGCTGATGCCAACCACACTTTCGTTTTCAAAATAGCTGCCAACGCTGCTGTCGCCTTTTTTACGGGAATAGTCTACCGAGAACTTTTTGCATACCAGGCCGGCAATTTTCATATGGCCGCTTTCTACCTCTTCGTTGCTAACGCCGTAGTTACCAATATGCACAGTGGCGGTAACCATTATCTGGCCAGAATACGATGGGTCGGTAAAAATTTCCTGATAGCCGGTCATGCCGGTGTTAAAACAAATCTCGCCGGTAGTAGTACCGATTTTGCCTGCGGCTTTGCCGCGAAATATGGTGCCGTCGTCGAGTAATAATACGGCATCTTTAAGGGGTGTATTTTGATTCATACTCGAAGCGCAAAATTAGACAATTTTTGCGTACCTCTCCAATTCATTTTCATCTCAGGTTATTAAAAACGGGTAAAAGTTATGAGCAGTACAGGTGCTAGGTTTTAGCTTCTAGGTTCTAGCAATTAGATGGAAGCTGCTTTTTCAGCCTTAAACTCAAGTTCAAACTGCTTAATAAGCTTTTCAAGTAGCAGGTCTTGAACTTCCTGCATAGAGATTTCGCGGCCAAGTTCTTGTTGGAGAGAGGTTACGCCTTTGTCTTGTATGCCGCAGGCTATGATGTTGTTGAAATAGTTAAGGTCGGTGTTTACGTTTAGGGCAAAGCCGTGCATGGTTACCCAACGGCTGCAACGCACGCCAATGGCACAAATTTTACGCTCGCGGCCCGGTATACCTTTGTCAAGCCACACACCGGTAAGCCCTTCAATAGTATCGCCCTTAAGGCCGTAGTGTTCCAGCAGGTCTATAATGGCAAACTCTACATGGCGTAGGAACTTGTGTATATCGGTAAAGAACACGTCTAAGTCGAATATAGGGTATCCCACCAATTGCCCCGGGCCGTGGTAAGTCATATCACCCCCACGGTTTACCTTGTGGAACTCGGCATGGGCATCTTCCAGACCCTTTTCATCAAGCAATAAGTTCTTTATATCGCCGCTATTGCCAAGGGTGTATACGTGCGGGTGCTGGCAAAGTATCAGGTGACTTTTAACCTCCTGCTTAGGGCCATCGGGGTTATCGCGGTTATAAGTTTTAGCCGCGACAGTTTCTGCAAAAAGCTGTTCCTGCACATCCCAAACCTGCTTGTAGGGCTGCAAACCAAGTATATGGAGGTAAACGGGTTTCATTGTGTTGCTATTCAATACCCTGCATTGTTATGTTTAACAACACAGTTAATTAAATTACTGCAAAGGTAAACAAAGCACCCTGCAAAAGGTTAATTTTGCTTCGGATATGGCTCGTTTAACACTTTCTGCCGCCGAGGAGTATAACTTTAAACTACTTGGCATTTCATGCCATGCAAAGGACTACCGCCTTTCATGGGCAATCAATACCGCTTTGGGTATTGAGCTGGAAAAGAACGAACCCCAACCACAGGCCGAAGGCGCCAAGCCCGATTTTTTATCGCAGTTCTCCCTTTTTACCTGTTATGATAATGATAACTACCTGAGTTACGCGCTGGTAAGCAACCGCGGCACAGCAGGTTTCTTTGTTACCGAACAAAAAAAGACCGATTATTTCCTAAAGATAGAGGGCGATATTATTGCCCACCGTTGGGATGATATAGTAAATGCCGTGCGCAAGATAGACCTTGTGTTGGCGGTGTATGATGTAGAAGTGAAAACCTTAAAATCGAAACAAAATTTTTTATTTATAAATGACAACTAACAGCCGTACTAAAATAGTAGCAACCATTGGGCCGGCATCGTCGCCTAAGGAGGTTTTAAGAGAGATGATACTGGCAGGGACTGATGTGTTCCGCATTAACTTTTCGCACGGCAGCCATGAAGATCATGGCGCTGTTATTAATACCATACGAGAACTGAATGATGAGTTAGGTACTTACGTGCCTATCCTGGCCGATTTGCAAGGCCCTAAGCTGCGCATTGGCGTTATGGAAGGCGGTTCTGTTATGCTGGAGGCAGGCAAAGAAATTGTGTTTAGCACAGTAGATGGGCCCGGCACTGCCGAGCGTGTGTTTATGACCTACAACAACTTTCCTCGCGATACCAAGCCCGGCGAGAAAATTTTGCTGGATGATGGTAAGCTGTTGATGGAGGTAGTATCTACTAATGGTGTTGATGAGGTAGTTGCCAAAATACTACATGGCGGCCCGCTATCGTCTAAAAAAGGCGTAAACCTGCCCAATACCAAAATATCTTTACCCTGCTTAACACCTAAAGACCTTAAAGACCTTGACTTTGCGCTGGAGAATGATATTGAATGGATAGGTTTATCGTTTGTGCGTAACGCCGCCGATATTATAGAGTTGCAACATATTATTGCCGCTAAAGGAAAAGCATCGCGCGTGGTTGCTAAAATAGAAAAGCCCGAGGCTATTGAAGATATTGATAACATAATAAAAGAGGCCGATGCGCTAATGGTTGCCCGTGGCGACTTAGGCGTTGAAGTTCCTATGCAAAGTGTACCGCTGATACAAAAAATGCTGGTGCGTAAATGCCTTAATGCATCAACCCCGGTAATTATTGCTACCCAAATGATGGAGAGCATGATAACCAATATATCGCCTACGCGTGCTGAGGTTAACGATGCGGCAAACTCTATCCTTGATGGTGCCGATGCCGTTATGCTATCGGGCGAAACATCAGTAGGGGCGCACCCGGCAATGGTTATACAGGCCATGCAAAAAATTATTGCCAATGTTGAGGATGAGCAATACCCATACAACCGTCAAAACCAAGACCCATTCCCATCGGTTACAGACCGTTACGTGTCAGATTCTATTTGCACCACGGCGGCTAAAATGGCGAAGGATGTATCGGCTAAAGCAGTTATAACCATGACGTACTCGGGCTACACAGCATTCCGTTTGGCAAGCTACAGGCCCAAGGCATTAATCTTCGCATTCACATCAAACAAAGCCATACTAAACACCCTTAGTCTGCTTTGGGGCGTACGTGCCTTTTACTACGATAAAGAGGTAAGCACCGACCATACCATTGCAGATATTAAGCACCGCCTTAAAAAAGAGGGTTTTATTGATGCTAACGACTTAATTATAAACATTGCCAGTATACCCATGCACGAACATGGCAGAGCCAATATGATTAAGTTGAGTTTGGTGGATTAGAGGAGTGGCAAGAGAGGAGTGAGGAGTGTGAAAAAGATAACAGTAGCCCCGACCTTTATGTCGGGGAATAAATAAACGACAGTTATAGGGGCTTTAGCCCAATTTTATATTTCATATTTCCTGTCTGTAATTTATTCTCCCATTTAACCACTAACATTGCCAAATGAGAGCAGTTGTTTACACCCGATACGGTCCGCCCGAAGTTGTTAAGCTTACAGAAGTACCCAAGCCTACGCCCAAAGATAATGAGGTACTTATTAAGGTGCATGCTACTACGGTAAACCGCACCGATTGTGGCTTTCGTAAAGCAGAGTATTTTGCCGTAAGGGTTGTAGGTGGGCTATTTAAACCCAAAAATACCATACTGGGTACAGAGCTTGCCGGAGTGGTTGAAGCCATTGGTAAAGACGTTAAAACCTTTGCTGTTGGCGATAAAGTTTTCGGCCTTAGCACATTCAAATTTGGTACACATGCCGATTATGTTTGTGTGCCCGAAGACAAGGCCATTACCCCCATGCCCGTTAACCTGGATTTTAATGAAGCTGCCGCCGTGTGCGAGGGTATGTTTTTAGCCTATAACTACATCAAAAGACTAGATTATTCTACCCCTAAAAAGGTACTGGTTAATGGGGCATCGGGCTCTATTGGCAGTGCAACGCTGCAATTGGCTAAATACTTTGGAGCTGATGTTACGGCAGTTTGCAAAACCTCTGCGGTAGAGTTAGTAAAATCGTTGGGGGCAGATAGGGTTATAGATTACACCAAAGAGGATTTTACAACATATAATGAGCAGTACGATGCAGTGTTCGATTCGGTAGGAAAAAGCTCGTTCTTTAAATGCAAACACTTACTTAAGCCTAAGGGTTTCTATACGTCTACAGAGCTGGGGTATATGTGGCAAAATGTGTGGCTGGCGCTTTTAACCCCGCTAATGCCCGGTAAAAAAGTACTGTTCCCTATACCGGTTGATACTAAGAAAGACATGCTGTTTTTTAAGCAGATAATAGAAGAAGGGAAATACAAACCCGTAATAGACCGCACCTACCCTTTAGAGCAAATTGTAGAAGCCTATCAATACGTAGAAACCGGCGAGAAAACAGGCAATGTGGTTATTACGTTGTAGAGGAGCGATAAGCAGTAGAGGTGAGGTACCTTGTAAGTAAAAGATATAATAGCTATATTTGTATATATGCATACCATTAAAGAATATATTACTGTAGATAAGGATATACAAAACGGACAGCCGGTCTTTGCAGGCACCCGCGTACCTGTTGAAAGTCTTTTGTGGCATTTAGAAAAGGGTATTTCTGTAGATAATTTTTTAGAAGATTTTCCAAGCGTTTCTAAAGAGCAGGTAGAAGGCGTATTAAGCATATTCCATAAACTATTTAATTCAGAAAATATTAATAAGCTTTATGAAATTGCTGCTTGATGAAAATCTTCCTAAGAAATTAAAAAAGGACTTAGATAATTTTGAAGTATACACGGTAAGAGACAAAGGCTGGCAAAGTAAAAAGAATGGAGAGTTAATAAAGCTTATGCTTGATAATGGCTTCTCAATTCTCTTCACATTTGATAAAAATCTCCAGCATCAACAAAATTTCACAAAATATCCTGTAATAGTATTTGTTCTTGATGCAGAAGATAATTCCTATTTATCCCTTAAACCATTAGTTCCTCAAATTATTAGTAAATTGAAGGAAGAACTAGTGGCGGGAACGGTCTATATTATAAAATAAATTTCTACCCCACCAACAACTTACCCCGCTGGGTTTTGCCGTTGGCAAGGGTTATAGAATACACATACATACCGGTACTTAATTTAGAAGTATCAATAGTAGCTTTATCAGCATTAATATTGGCAATTACCTCAATGGTTTTCCCGGCAATATCATAAATAGTTATAGTCTTTACCTCGCCCACGTTTTGCAGGCTGAAGGTTACATTATCGGTTGAAGGGTTAGGGTACACATCAATGCTTATATGGTCTTCTATAATGCCGGTGGTTTGGTTGCAAGGATTAGGTGGCGCGTGTAAAGTGTAAATACCTATTACAGGGCAAACCCCATTTGTATCCGTAATATTGTTTGAGCCGGTATCTCCTAGATCATTAATAGTATCAGCAATCACTAAATTATTATTACCACCATTAAAAGATATGTTAACATTTTTACCGTAAACAATATTTGAGTCTCCCAATAAATGTACGTTAGAAGTTCCGTTCACATATAAAGTATTTTTATTGCCAAAAACCATTGCATAAATTTCAGTGCCCTGAGCATATATAACATTATTTCTAGCGATATTACCTATAATGATATGATTTCGATATCCTGTATAATATAATGTGTCGTTATTTTCTCTAACAGACACACCAGCAGTATCGTTGGTTACCCAGTATGAATAATTATTATTAGATTGTAAAATAGTAAATGTATCACACAATACTATTGCATCGTTTGGTATAATGCCTGTACAATCCTGAGCATGCAAGCCTTGTTTGCTTAGTATAATTAACAAGAATAGTAGTAATTGTTTCATAGTTCCATTGGTTTAATACTGTAAAGCTAAGCAACAGTTACAAGGCAGCAAAAAACAAAAAATAGCTTTTGTCGGAAATGCTACTCAAAAATTGCGAATGCTATCTACGTTCGGTGCGACATTTTAAAAACGAATAATCTTGCGTAAGCAACAACCGGCCTTAGCTTCGAAACGCGCCGATAGCAATAGCTATCGGAAAGACGAGAAACGTTTATGTTTCGAGTCTGGTCGTTGAGAAGGTTCAGCCGGGAGCTTTCTTTGCTTCGTTTCTTTCGCGGAGAAAGAAATGAAGTGCCTGCCGCATAGGCAACCGCCGGTAGGCATTGAAGAAAAGTAATGCCCTCGGCAGAGAACCGCTGGTAGGCATTGAAGAAAAGGAATTGCTATTACTACCACTCCCGCGGAGTTTACTTTCAGCCCTTCGGGCTTTTAGCAATACTATTAACCACTCTTATTATGCCACAATAATCAGGCATAAACTACAACCACCAACTACAAACAAATTACTACATTTACCACATCTAAAACGCTCGCTTATGTCTATCAATTTTAAGCTACTAAAAGAAATTTGTGAAACACCCGGCGCCCCCGGTTACGAACGCCGCATACGCGAGGTTGTACTGCGCGAGGTTAAAAAGCTGGCCGATAAGGTTACCATAGACAATATGGGCAACGTAACGGTTTTCCGCAAAGGCAAAAAAGATAAAAAAGTAATGGTGGCTGCGCACATGGACGAGATATCGTTCATCGTAACCCATATAGACGATAAAGGCTTTGTACGTTTCCACACCCTGGGAGGCTTTGATGCGAAGACCCTTACCGCACAGCGTGTAATAGTACACGGCAAAAAAGACCTTATAGGCGTAATGGGCAGCAAACCCATCCACGTAATGTCGCCTGAAGAGCGTAATAAAATGCCACAAACTACCGACTATTTTATCGATATGGGAATGTCGAAGAAAGAGGTAGAAAAGCACGTTAGCGTTGGCGACTTTATTACCCGCGAGCGTGAGCTTATAGAAATGGGCGATTGTGTTAACGGCAAGTCGATTGACAACCGCGTATCGGTGTTTATTTTGATTGAAGTACTGCGCGAGATAAAGAAACTGCCTTATGACTTCTACGCCGTATTCTCGGTACAAGAGGAGGTAGGCCTACGTGGAGTGCAAGCTGCCGCGTTAGAAATAAATCCTGACTTTGGTTTTGGCCTTGATACTACCATAGCATTTGATATACCCGGCGCCCGCGAGCATGAAATGATTACCCGCCTGGGCCACGGCGCTGCCATTAAGGTTATGGACTCGCAAACCATTTGCGATTACCGTATGGTAGATTTTATGAAGAAAACCGCCGATAAGCATAAGATTAAATGGCAACCCGAAATATTACCTGCCGGTGGCACCGATACTGCCGGTATACAGCGCTATAACCCAAGTGGTGCTATTGCAGGTGCAGTGTCTATACCAACGCGCCATATACACCAGTCGGTAGAAATGGCCAACAAACAAGACATCCGCGATAGCATAGATTTACTACGCCGCTGCCTGGAAGATATTGATACGCATAATTGGGCTTTTTAGTCTTGAGTTGTGAGGGCTGAATGTTGAGTTATAATAACTCAAATCTCAAGACTCACCACTCAAAATTACCTCCCTCTCCTCAACCTGCGCATTTCGCGTTTCTCTTCACGAAAGGAAATCATCTCCTCTACAGGCACAGCACCCGTGCGGTAGTATAGGTATATAAGCAGCATACTAATGGCAGTAAATACATGCCACAACGCATGGCCTTGTAAAGCACTGGTAGGGTTGCAGGCTATGTTAGTGCGGTCCAGTATCCAAATAATGGCAGCCAGCAACAGCACAATAAATGCCGCCCACAGGTACTGTGTGTAGTAATGCGTTTTGCTTACAAACAGCAGGTAAAATAGGCTGGATACAAATGTTATGGCTATAAGTACAGGAAACAGTACATTAATATCTATAAGCCACAGGCGGGTAAATATCAGGTAGTTAAAGCCTAAGGCAAAGGCTATCATTACCGCGTGCGAACTTTTGTATTGCCCTTTTATTCGCATTACGGGGAATATCTTGTACAGGTTAAAGGTTAGCACCATTACTATTACAGAATACAACCCGGCTTGGTCCAGGTGCTGAAAGGTGCGTGTTAGCGATGCATGGAACAAAAAGCTGCCTACAAACACATACAGTGCCGAAAGGCCAAACAGCAGCGAGAATATGGGGTAGCGCACCAAAAAGTTGTGCGATTGTTTTCGGTCGGCATATTTAAGGTCGTGCACGCCTATGGTAAGTGCAAAAAGTCCCACTACAAAATAGGCCAGGTTGCTCCATGTATTTGATGGTTGGCGTATAAGCTGGTCCATGCGGTTAAGCTCGCAATACTCAAAAGCGTTGCCCGTGGCTACCATCCAGTTAGCCCAAAGGTTTTCAAACCTAAAGGCGTTGTAGTAAATAGCCGTGGCGGCAATGCTTAACAATAGCACAAAAGCGGGTAATATAAAGGCTTTTACTTCAAGCCTTTCTAGGTACAGGCGGGTGCGTAAAACCTGCCACTTAACGCGAACGGAAAACTTACTCATTGATTAGGCAACTATAAAATATTAATACAGGAAATGGGAGAATTATTGTGCTTTTTCAGCACAAAAAACCAATTGCAAAAAGCGCGCCGAAAATGATGGTTCCAATAAAAAAAACCTCCCTTATTAAGTAAGAGAGGCTTTTTACACTATCAATTCTAAAATGAAAGCTTATTCATAATCTATTTTAAACCTAAAGCCGGCATAGAACATACGGCCTATGGTTGGGCCCCATACCAGCGATGCATCAAAGTATTGCCCAAATGGGTTTTGCGCATCAATAATTAAATTGTGCTGCTGAAAGTTGCCCAGGTTTTCGGCGCCTATATATACATCCCAACGGTTGAATGAGCGGCTGGCCTGTGCGTTAAAAATAAAGTAGCCTGGCGATTGCGCCGGCATTTGTGCAGCCTCCGGATTAGCGGTGGTAGATGGGATACGCTTAGGCCCAAACCACTGGGCGGTAAAATCAAATTTCCACTTCTCGTTATAGGTTTGGTAACCGAGGTTTATAAACGCCCTGTGTTTGGCAACAAAGGGGCGGTCTAACAAACCGGTGATGTATTGTGTTTTTACATCAAAATAGCGGTAGGCAACCCGCACCTCTAATCCTTCCAAAGGCTTAAAGTCGAACTGCGCTTGGGCGCTGTTAGAGTACGATGCTCCTTGCAGGTTGTAAAACTGCACCAGCTGCGGGGTTTCCATATCTACCACAATTTGGTTTACAAAATCTGACCTGTAAAAATCGAGGCTAAAGGTTGCATCGCGCGGGCCTATAAAAAATCCCCAGGTAAGGTTAGCACCATAGTTATAGGCCACCTCGGGTTGCAGGCCATAGGCCTGCCCGCCATTGCCATTAATAACCCATTGTCTGCTGCTGGCCAATAGGCCCATGTTATCAGAAAATACACCTGCAGTACGTTGTCCGCGTCCGCCTGAAAGGCGCACAATCAATAACTCAGTAATATTATATTTTATGTGCAGGCGTGGTGTGAAAAACAGGCCAAACAGGTTGTGGTAATCGGCACGACCTCCGGCTACAACTACAAAGCGGTCGTCGTTGTTATAGGTATATTCTAAAAAAGCACCTGGCACCACCTCGTTACGCAGGTAGGACTGGTTAACAAAGGTTTCGGTTATATTGTCGTACATAAAACTAAGCCCTGTTTTAAAGGTGCTTCGCTCTGTAACCTTACCCTGGTAAATAACATTTGCGTACAGCGACCGTTGCTCCTGGTTAAGGGTGCGCAACCCAAACACGTTATTTTGCTTATGGTACGTGGCTGATATAATTGAGCCTATACTTTGGCCGTCTTTATTAGGAAACACATAGCCATTTTTTGCAAAAACCTCGTAGCGCTGGGTTTGCATATCAAAGCCCCATATTTGGTTTGATAGTTTATCCTCTTTCGGGTTAAAACCCATTTGGCCTCCACTGCGGCGGTCGTAAAGGGCCTTTACACCAAACATACTTTCAAAGCCTTTTTTGCCCTGATATTTCCAGCGGTTAACAAGGGCATAGTTGTTGCTAAGCGGCATATTCATAAACCCATCGTTGTTCATGTCTATCTGCTTTTGCCAGCCATCAAAGTGAAGTAACAAGCCGGTGCTCCAGGTACTATCAATGTGGTGAGAAAGGTTTAGGTTGCCTTCAGACCGTAGCATGCTGTTGATGTAGCCGTTTAGGTATAGCCTTTCACTATTTTCAGGCTTTTTAAGCTCTACGTTTATAAGGCCTGTTGTGCTTTCAAAGCCATTCACCACACTGCCTGCACCCTTAGAAACCTGTATGCTCTCTATCCACGTACCGGGAATAAAACCAAGCCCATTGGTAGCAGCAAGTCCGCGTGAGTAGGGGATGTTTTCTACCTGCACGGGGCTATATACGCCTGATAAGCCCAGCATTTGAATTTGGCGTGTGCCAGTAACAGCATCGCCATAGTTAACGTCTACCGATGGGTTTGTTTCAAAGCTTTCAGATAGGTTGCAGCAGGGAGCTTTTTCCAGCTCTTTTTCTGTCATAACCTGTGTTTTTATCGGGTTTATGCCCGATACATAGGTTGGCTTATCGCCGCCTTTTACTTCGACGGTTTTAAGCTGCCTGCCTTCTTTTAGCTTTATGGTAACCGGTGAGGTTTGGGGAGTAATATGGGTAGTATCCGCTGTATAGCCCACATAGGTGGTTATAAGTTGGTGTTCACTGTCGTCCACATCAATATGAAATACCCCGTTAGAATCGCTAACCGCTACAGCGCCATTAACAGGGGCTTTAATTACTGCTCCAGGCAAAGGAGCGTTGGCTGTGCCCAACACAGTGCCAATTACGTTATATTGCGCCACGCCCATAAACGGCAGGCATAGCACAGCTAGTACAATGATTATTTTTTCCATTCAAAAAGTAGTTATGGGTGATTACTTTTTGTCGCGCACGTATTTGCAGCACGCAGGCAATTTGCTGTAGGCTGGGTCGGTAGATTTTGCTATGCGGTTATCGTAACCAGCTTTGGCTACGCTCTCCCCGATAACGGTTAACGACGTTTTAGATGCATCGTAGTTAACAGTAAGCGTTTCGGTTTTATCATCCCAAACGGCAGTTTTAACACCTTTGGTTTTAAGTGATGCTGATTCTATGCGCTTTTTGCACATCTCGCAGTTGCCCGAAACCTTTAGGGTATCGGTATTAAGGGTTGATTGGGCCGATACGTTTACGGTGAAAAACAGGGCTATTACGGTGGCTGCAAAGCCGTTTATTGTTAACGATTTCATTATTGAATATTTTTAAGATTTGAATAAATGAATTTGAGGGTATGGCAAAGCTATACCTGTAGTTTATCAATCTTAAAAAATCAAATACGGAGGTTGCCATCACGCAAATAGAGCGGCATGCCGGGTGGCGGCTTGGCAGTTTCAAAATAAAGCTTTGTAGGGCTTGATGATGGTATTAAATATGTTACAGCATTGCCTGTATTAACAGCTACTGCTATCGGTGTATTTACTTTTTGCTTGGTGCCAGGAGTGTGGGTGTCGTTTACCTTGGCCTTAATGTATTTGGTGGTGCAGCACGAGTCTTTTTTCTCTGTTTTGCAGCAACATTTTTTCTTTCCGGTAACGCTAACAGAACTAATACGCTTTCCGCAGTAGTGCACCGAAAAATTGATGCCTACCACCGCAATGGTGTAAAGTAGTATTAACGCTATTATTCCGGTCTTTTTCATTGTAGCTATGCAAATATAGCAAAATCAAATCTATCTACCTATAACGGAAGCGCCGCCATTTTGTTTTTCTCCTTATCTTTACAACATAACAGCTTAATTGGAGTTTATTGGGTTGATGCGTTTGTTGGTACTATACATAACATTGTTTTTCCTGCTTGTGGTGGTGGCCCAATCGGCATACGCTACCCATAACCGTGCGGGCGAGGTTACGTACCGACAAATAGGCTCTTTTACCTACGAGGTTACTATTGTTACTTACACCAAAATAAGCAGCCCTGCCGACAGGCCCCGCCTGCTTTTGCATTGGGGTGATAACAGTGCCGACTCATTAGACCGTGTGAGCGAAACCCCTGTGGGGAACGATACCAAGGTGAACAAATATGTGGGCACGCATACCTACCCGGGTGCCGATACCTACATTATGTATTTTGAAGACCCTAACCGTAATGGAGGGGTGATCAATATCCCCAACTCTATCAATGTGGCGTTTTATGTGCAAACCACGCTGGTTATAAACCCGTTTACGGGCTTTAACTCCTCGCCTATATTGCTAAACCCGCCGATAGACGATGCCTGCGTGAATAAGAAGTTTATCCATAACCCAGCAGCGTTTGATTTGGATGGCGACAGCCTGGCCTATAAGTTGGTAGAGTGTAGGGGCGAGGATGGGCTTTTTATTCCGGGTTTTACTTTTCCGGCAGCTAACGTATCGTTTACTATTGATGCCTTTACGGGCGATTTAGTTTGGGACTCGCCCCAAAGCCTGGGCGAGTTTAATGTGGCGATATTGATTGAAGAATGGCGCGATGGGATATTAGTTGGCTCTTTGGTGCGCGATATGCAGATACGGGTGCTTGATTGTGATAATAATCCACCGGTAATAACCACCCAAACGCAACTGTGTGTAGAGGCGGGTACGCTGCTATCGTTACCTTTTTTAGTAACCGACCCTGATGGGGATGTGATAACCCTATCTGCTGCCGGCGGTCCGTTTTTATTAAACCCTGCCCCGCAAATACTTGCGCCGGTTACTGTTGCTACCCCGTATGAAGATACTTTAACCTGGCAAACCGCCTGCAGCCATGTGCGCAAGCAGCCTTACCAGATAAGCCTGAAGGCACAGGACGATGGCATGCCCATAAAGCTGGTAGATATTAAAACGGTGCAGATAACGGTTGTAGGCCCCGCACCGCAAAACGTGGCTGTAAATCCTGTGGGCAATACCATGGTGGTTAGCTGGGCAGAGCATACGTGCGATAATGTGGTGGGCTATAAAATTTACCGCCGCGAAGGCTTTTTTGGCTATGTGCATGGCCCTTGCGAAACGGGCGTGCCTGCCTATACGGGCTATACGCTTATTGCAACTACCGACAGCATTATTGATACCCTGATAGTAGATAACAACAACGGGGCGGGGTTAAACCATGGTACCGACTATTGCTATATGATTGTGGCGGTGTTTCCTGATGGGGCAGAGAGCTATGCATCGGCAGAGGTATGTTCTGAACTGGTGAAGGATATACCCGTAATTACCAATGCAAGCATTACGGCAACCGATGGCAGTAACGGTACGATGTATGTGGCATGGAGCAAGCCAATACAGATAAATGCAATTACCGCACCAGGCCCATACATCTACCATATTTACCGTGGCACAGGGCTTAATTTTACTAACCCGGTGTTGATAGATTCATTGTTTAGCCTGAATGATACGACGTATAACGATGTGGGGTTGAATACGGTGAATAACCCATATACCTACCACATCGATCTGATAAATAATACCCCCGGCAACCGTTTTAAAATGGGGGCTTCTACTGTGGCATCGTCGGTTTTTTTAAGTGTTGTACCGGCTGATAACGAGTGCCAGCTATCATGGAATTTAGATGTGCCCTGGAACAATACATTTTACGAGGTTTACCGCAAAGCACCGGGCCAACCAACGTTTACCTTCTTAGATACTACATCAACCCAAACATATAGTGATAACGGCCTTGCCAACGGTAGCCAGTATTGCTACTATATCAAGAGCATTGGTGGGTACTCAGCCAGTGGGTTTGTAAACCCTATAGAGAACCTTTCGCAAGAGGTGTGTGGCACACCGCTGGATACGATACCGCCTTGTCCGCCGCTTATTAGTGTTGAATCGTCGTGCGATGATGACCAGAATATAGTAAGCTGGCACCCACAGGCCTTGCCTTGTGCCGATGAGGTGGTGCAGTATACGCTGTACTACAAAGGCCGCTTCGATTTGCCGTACGAGGTAATTGGCACTTTTGCGCCTAACGATACATCGTTTATCCATGCCAATCTAACAGCATCGGTGGCGGCGTGTTACTATGTAACGGCTACCGACTCGGCGGGGAATGAGAGCAGCCCATCGATTGAATGGTGTGTGGATAATTGCCCAAGCTACACCCTGCCTAACGTGTTTACACCCGATAACAACGGGATAAACGATGTGTTCCGCCCGTTCCCCTACAAATATGTGCAGAGTGTGGATATGACCATTTACAGCCGTTGGGGTAATAAGGTTTTTGGTACCAAGAATGCTGATATATTGTGGAAAGGCACGTTTGACAATGGCGCCAAGCCTTGCTCATCGGGCACATATTACTATGTTGGCGAAGTGTATGAAATAACGCTTTACGGTATTGTACCCCGCAAAATTGCCGGGTATGTAGAATTAATAATGGTAGAGCCAGTTAATGATTAATCAGAAGATGTTTACAGGAATTATAGAATCAATGGGCATAGTGGTAGCCCTGCAACCTAAGGGAAGCAACCTTGATATTACGGTAGAATGCCCTTTTACCCATGAGTTGAAAATTGACCAAAGCCTGGCCCATAATGGGGTGTGCTTAACGGTAGTTGCTATAAGCGATGCACAGTATACCGTTACGGCTATTGATGAAACGTTGAAACGCTCTAACCTTGGGCAGTTGCAACCCGGTACTAACATAAACCTGGAACGCTGCCTTAGGGTAGGCGACAGGCTTGATGGGCACATGGTGCAAGGCCATGTAGACACTATGGGCGAGTGTGTGGAGGTGCGCGAAGCCGATGGCAGCTGGTTGTTTGCATTTAAACACCCGCAAGGCCCCGGTTTTATGACGGTGGCTAAAGGTTCTATCTGCATAAACGGCGTTAGCCTAACGGTGGTAGATTCAGGTGCTGATACCTTTTCGGTAGCTATTATACCCTATACCTATGAGTATACCAATTTTAAGGATTTAAAAGCGGGCGATAAGGTAAACCTGGAGTTTGATATTGTAGGTAAGTACCTGCAAAAAAGGGCTGCGGGTTACAGTAACCTATAATTCTTATACTCCCCAATGCGCCAGCCAGTAAGGCGTTCTATTAAGCCCGTAATGCGGTATTTTAATGGTGTTTTTATTCCCTTTGTAGGGTCGTAGGTAAAGTGCCAGTTGGTGGTGGCTATGCGCGGCTGCATAACAGCCGGATGTGTCCCCTTAAAATGATTCAGCGTATCTATTTGCGAGTAGTCAAATTCATTAGCAGTGCCTACGTTCTCTTGGAGCCACTCATCGCCGTGCCAAAGGCGGTGAAAAGCATGCTGCTTGGCCTGTTGCTTATCGGGTGGTTTTACCCAGCCATAGTGGTGTATAACGCCACCACAGTGTTTAACATTCAGCTTACGGTTTTCAATCCTAAAGCCCTGTGCATCGCGGTACGATTGGATGCCCCGGTGCTTGCGCACCACACGCACCTCTCGCCTGTACCAGCGGCGCGAGCCGCCTACATAATCGTACGAGCCGTAGAAGTGAATATAGTCGAATAGTAAGCCTTCTACCTTACTATCGTCCTTGTATTTCAGCATGGCCTGTTTAACCGATGCTACGCTATCCTCATGCAGCACCTCGTCGCCCTGAATGTAGAAACACCAGTCGGCTTGGGGGTTAATGGCATTGTAGGCCTTTTGTGTTTCATCGGCCAGCACCTTGCCGCCCTCGCGCAGGCTATCGTCCCAAACAGTATCTACAATCCTGATTTTGGGGCTGCCTATGTCCTCTATCAACTGTCTTGTCCCATCCTCTGAATTACCCACAGCCACTACCACCTCATCGCACAACGGCAGTATAGACGTTATCGCCTCTACAATGGGGTAATCGTACTTTATGGCATTGCGTATGAATGTGAAGCCGGAGATAAACATGGTTGGCAAATATAGGATAATCAACTAATGCATAGTTCAGAATACAAAATGCATGATTTAAATCGAATTGGTGTGGGCTTCTGAAACCATTGCTGTTGTAGTAAAAATTTGAGTTTTTGCAATGCTTTTTTATGTCGGATTGCATGCGTTTTTCAGGGTAATTGATTTAAGCAAACATCAATTGATAATGCAGTAGAAATCAACTTGCCTGCTAATACAAACACCTTAACCCCTCTTTTTTGTAGAAAGAAGGGTTAAAGCGGATATCATAGTTTTGTTTTAGTCTACTTAGCTTGGATGGGAGGGAGGCTTTTTTCGACTTTTAGTTCAACTACTTTAATCATTGCGAATGGTTAATTTCTTTACACTAACTATTCCTCATTCTTTTAATTCTTTTGCCTTTTAATTCAAAAGTGCTGTACAGCAATATTATTCTGTTTCCTGAATAACCCCTCAGGCTGGGTGTCACTGGTGTAAATTGCAATTACGGGTACAAAGATACTATAATAAGATTCATTTGTCAAGCAAAAAATAATTATTGTTAATAAAATGTACGGGATTTTGATTGATAAATTAACCTTGTTCTGCCTTATCTTTACAGTATGATTCTTTTTATAGACATGAACAGCTTTTTTGCTACTTGCGAGCAGCAATATAATTACTACCTGCGTGGCAGGCCGGTGGGTGTTTGTGTGTATACGGGTAAGTACGGGGCTATTATTGCCCCATCAATAGAGGCTAAAAGGTTTGGTGTGAAAACTGGTATGCGCCTGAACGATGCCATGCAGCTTTGTCCTGATTTGGTACCGCTGGAAACAAATTCTGGCCGCTACCGCGAGGTGCATGTTAAGATTATGAATGTGCTGCGCAAATATTCGGGCGATGTGATACCTAAGAGTATTGACGAGGCTATTGTAGACTTGCAACACCATAAGCACCTTTACAAAAATCTTGACGATATGAAGAGGTTGGCGAACCAGATAAAGGAGGATATCCGTGGTATTGGCGATTACCTTAAATGTTCGATAGGTATTGCTCCCAACGCCTTTTTGGCTAAGCTGGCCAGCGATTTGCAAAAGCCTGACGGGTTGAGCATTATTACGCCTGAGAATATTGACGAGGTACTGTCCAGGCTAAAGCTGACTGACCTGCCGGGGATTGCCGATGCGATGTCCAACAGGCTGATAAACGCGGGTATTGATACGCCGCTGAAACTGCGCTATGCTGACCCTGCCGTGCTAAAGGTGGCCTGCCAAAGTATTGTGGGTGTATATTGGCATTACAGGCTCAATTTTTCGGAGGTTGACTTATCGTCTAATCCCTATAAAAATATGCAGGCCATGAGGCAGCTGTCGCGCGAGCAGCGTGCATCGCCCGAATCGATAGAGAACATATTTATAGCCCTGTGCATGAAGCTGGAAAAACGCATGGTGGCACAGGGGGTTTATTGCAAGGAATTTGGTATGAACATAGCCTACCAAAACGGGCAGCGTTGGAAGTATAGCAGCAAAAACGCACCGATACAGGAGGGTACTGTTATTTACCATACGCTGAAAGCGCAGCTGGATAAGTATGCCAAGGAACATGGCGGCAAAACGCTGTTGCACGAGGGTATTGCGGGCATAGGTATAAACGTAAGCGACTTTGTTACGGCTGATGTGCTACAGGTGGAACTGTTTGAAGATAATGTGAAAAAAGACCACCTGCGCAAAGCTGTGTACGACCTTAAAGACCGCTTTGGGTATGATAAGCTGATGCGGGCCATGGAGCTGAAAGAGGGACACTCGGCAGCGTACCAGGATTTAATAGGCTTTGGCTCTATTAAGGATATGTATAACGAGGAGGAGTGGGTGAAGAACGGTAATAAAATACAAAACCCCGAAGACTAAGTCTGCGGGGTTTGCAATGCTATTAGTAAGGCTAATTATTTAACGCGCTCCATGTATTCACCGGTGGTGGTGTCTACGCGGATAATTTCGCCTGTGTTTACAAACAATGGTATCATAACCTCTGCACCTGTTTCAACCTTTGCAGGCTTAAGGGTGCGGGTAGCGGTATCGCCACGTACGCCAGGCTCGGTATAGGTAACTTCAAGCTCAACGTGTTTTGGCGGCTGAACAAAGATTACATCGTCGCCATTGAAAGCCATGTCGACACTGGTGTTTTCTTTAATGTATTTAGCGGCATCGCCTATAATGCTTTCAGCTACCGGAATTTGCTCATACGTTTCGTTATCCATGCAGATAAAGTCGTCGCCCTCGCGGTACAGGTATTGCATTGGGCGCATCTCTACGCGAACCAAATCAACCTCCTCATCAGGACGGAAACGGTTTTCTAATTGCCTGCCGGTGCGTACGTTACGCATTACCGCCTGGTAAAACGCACGTAGGTTGCCGGGGGTGCGGTGTTGTAATTCAACTATCTTCATCAACTCGCCGTTAAAGCGAATAAAGTTTCCTGTAGAAAGGTCGCTTGTCTTTGCCATAAAAATTTATTTGGGATACAAAGGTAACTATTTTGGGTAAATAAGTGTAATGTGCCGCGGTAAAATCCCCCATCCGAACTTAACATTGCGGATACCCTCTTTAAAAAGGGGGACCTTAAAAAGCAGGTTAAAATATCTTCCCGGGGTTTAGTATGCCCTTAGGGTCGAACACCTGCTTGATGCCTTTTTGCAGGGATAGCGATGTTTCGCCAAAGGCAATATCCATATAGGGCTTTTGCACCCAGCCTATGCCATGCTCGCCCGATAGGGTACCGCCTAATGAAACAGTAAGCTCAAATAACTGACGGATAGCCTTAGGTAGTTCGTTCTTCCATACATCGTCGGTAAGGTCGCCCTTAACAATGTTAATGTGGAGGTTGCCATCGCCGGCATGGCCGTAGCATACGCTTTTAAAGCCGTAGGCCGCGCCAATATCTTTAACGCCCTTAAGCAGTTTAGCCAATTCGGCACGGGGCACTACGGTGTCTTCCTCTTTATAAACCGAGTTGGACTTAACCGCCTCGGCTACGCTGCGGCGCATTTTCCAGAGAACGTCTTTTTCGGCGGCGCTCTCGGCAAACAGCACCTCGCCTGCATCAAAAGCCTGCATCACTTCGGTTATCCGCTCGCAGTCTTTAAACAGTACATCCATATCGCTGCCATCTACCTCTATCAGCAAATGGGCTTTTACATCAGGTTCTACTGTTACGGCAATATCGGTGCGGAATTGCAGCACCCAGTCTATAGCATCGCGCTCCATAAACTCCATAGCCGATGGAACTATACCGGCACGGAACACGGCAGATACGGCTTCGCAAGCCCTTTCGGCAGAATAGAACGGCACCAGCATTACCAGGTTAAAGGCAGGGGCGGGTATTAGCTTTAACACTATTTGGGTTACTATGCCCAGGGTACCCTCGCTGCCCACCATTAGCTGGGTTAGGTTATAGCCGGTTGAGTTTTTTAAGGTGTTGGCTCCTGTCCATATTATTTCGCCGTTGGCTAATACCACTTGCAGGTTTAGTACATAGTCTTTTACCACGCCGTACTTAACCGCCCGTGGCCCGCCCGAGTTGTGGGCTATGTTGCCACCAATAAAGCACGACCCGCGGCTTGATGGGTCTGGAGGATAATAAAGGCCTTTGGCTAAAACGGTTTCTTGTAGCACCTGGGTAATAACGCCGGGTTCTACGGTTACCTGCAGGTTGCGCTCGTCAATCTCCACAATCTTGTTAAACCGCTCCATGCTTAGGATAACTCCGCCATGCACAGGCAATGCCGCGCCGCTTAAGCCCGTACCGCCACCGCGGGTGGTAACGGGTATATTACTATCGTTGCAATGTTTTACTATGGCAGAAATCTCGGCAGCATTGGCGGGCTTTAGTACCACCTCGGGTAAATACACCAGGTCTTCGGTTTCGTCGTGGCCGTAGTTGCGCAGGGCTTCGCTATCGGTTAAAACAAAGGCGTTGCCAAGGGTGGTTTGGAAGAATGATATATCTGCTGAGGTAATTGCCGCAAATTGCATAAGGCTAAATTACGAAAGGTTAAGGCTCATCAGTCTTGTTATTGCTTAACTTTGCAACATATATTTCAACATTCTGAAGCCCTTTTTGTATAGTTTATCATATGTCTGATTACACCCGCAAGCAAGAAATTGCCAATATTGTTACCCATGCTGCCGGCATACTGTTTGGCGCAGTAGCAGTGCCCGTTTTGTTGTACAATGCAGTAAAAAACCAAACACCGGCTATCCAGCTGTTAGCTATTGCTATTTATGGCTTTTCGTTGCTGTTGGTGTTTAGCACATCTACCATTTACCACTCTATTACCAAGCCCAAGCTTAAAAAGCTGTGGCGCAGTATAGACCATATCGCTATTTTCTTTTTAATAGCAGGCTCGGCTACACCCATTGTGGTGCGCTACGTTCCAGCCGAAACAGCCAAAATGTTTTTGATAGTACAATGGTCGCTGGTTTTAGGTGGAACTATTTTCAAGCTGTTTTTTACGGGCAAATTCCGCTTGGTGTCTACCCTCATATATATAGCTATGGGTATGCTGCCCATAGTAATAGGTGCGCCCTTGTTCAAAGCGCTTCCGCCCGAGGTGTACACAGCTATAATAGTAGGCGGGGTGTTTTACATCACCGGGGCCTATTTCTACATGTCGAAGAGGTTAACCTATAGCCATGCCATATGGCATGTGTTTGTGCTGGGTGGCAGCATAGCGCACTTTGCCGCTATAGGTAATACTATTTAATATAAAAAGCCTTCATATTGGTAATTACCAGGCCGCGGTTGGCTTCTATATAATCGTAAAGCCCAATAGGCGGTTTGCAGGTTAGCGGTATATCCGGAAAAGCCTTGCCAACAGCCGTGGGGTAGGGTACATTAAACACTTCATCAAACAGGTAAAAGGCCACATCGCCTTTTTTAACCTTGCCTTTTTTAAAGCAGGCCTCAAAATCAAGCGGGGTGGCGTCGGGTATCAACTCCAGCAACTCCAGCTTCAGCGCTTTTTTACTGCTCTTGGCTTTTATAAATAGCGAGTCTTGCACCACTTTAGAGCCCTTAATGCTCCAGTTTATTTTCAGGGTTTTAGATAGTTCAATGGTAATAGTGTCTTTACCACCGGCTATGTTGTTGGCAAGCCCTGCCTGCGTAGCAAAGGCTATCATAAAAAGTGCAATCAGCTTTTTCATTTAGTTTGGTTTAGGGGTTTTTGGGTAAATAGCGCTATCCAGTATATAAGCATAAACTGTACTATAAGCCTTGGCCATGCAAAATATGCCATATTGGCTTCTTCGCCTGGTATGCGCACAAAGCACATGGCTACATGCACAGGTACAAAGGCCAGTAAATGCAGTAGTATAAATAAGGCACCCCAGCGGCGGGTTTGCGGTAGTATAAATAACAGGCCTGCCAGTATTTCTGTGGCCCCGCTTAGCATTATTAACTGCCCGGCCAACGCCTCATTACCCGGGGGTAATATATAGTCTAGAAGGTTTAAATAGAAGCCCGGCGCTATAAAATGGTTAACACCACCAGCTATAAATAGAAAAGCAAAGACTCCAATTAGCACTTTTTGACCTGACTTCATAAATTTTTATATTTGAATATCAATAAGTTAATAAATATTTTGCATTATAATGTTGAAACATTAAAGTTATAACATTAAATTTGTCTTGTAATTTTAAGTCGAACTAAAAATAAGAACAATGAATACGTTAAAAGCAAAAGTTGACTATTTAAATGGAGAAATTTTAAAAGGCAACATTTTAGGTGCATTTGAAGAGTTGTATGCAGACAATATTATTATGCAGGAAAACAACGATGCCCAACGCATTGGTAAAGATGTAAACCGTGAGTACGAAACCAATTTTGTAAACGCAATTGAAGAATTCCACGGTGCCGAAATTAAATCGGTAGCGGTAAACGAAGAAACCGGCACTGCCATGGTAGAATCGTTTATGGATGTTACCTTAAAAGGTTACGGCCGTGTAGCCCGCACCCAGGTTGCTGTGCAAAAATGGGAAGATGGTAAAATTGTTTTCGAACGTTTTTACTACGCAAACAACTAATTAAAAAATCTATCAACTAAAATAAAACAATTTAACAATGAAAAAAGCACGTTTATTTTCAGCCGCTATCTTATTGGTAGTAACAATAAGCTTCTTGGCCTTTGGTTTAAAAAGCGACAAAATGGTAGGTATTAAAGCCGCTAACAGCAATGTTTACACTATTGCAAACCCAGATGCCACTACCTGGACATTAGACCGTTCTCACTCAAGCATCAGCTTTGCAGTTGAACACTTAATGGTTTCTGAAGTAGAAGGTAAATTCCGCAAGTTTGAAGGTACTATGACCGGCGAAAAAGATGATTACTCTGATGCCGCTGTTGATTTTAAAGCAGAGGTTAACTCTATTGATACCGACGACGACAAACGCGACGGCCACTTAAAAAGCGATGACTTTTTTAATGCTGACAAATACCCAAACATCTCTTTCAAAAGCAAAACCTTTAAAAAACTATCAGGCAATAAGTACCTTTTAACAGGCGATTTAACTATCCGCGATATTACTAAAAGTGTTACCTGGTCGGTAGTTAGCAAACCAACCGTAAAAGATCCCTGGGGCAATACCAAAGCCGGTTTTACTGCAAGCTTAACTGTAAACCGTTTTGATTATAACCTAAAATGGAACACCCTAACCGAGGCGGGTGGAGCCGTTGTAGGTAAAGACGTTAACATTAAAGTAAACGTAGAATTTACCAAAAAATAATTGCCATACTACTTTTCTGCTAATGAGGTTAGAAAATATTTAGTTAATTATATTTTAAATTATTATTAAATTTGCAGCCCCGGTTTACGCAAAACGTTTCCGGGGCTTATTGTAAACAATGGGTATAGGAGAAGACATAAAACAGTCGCGTTTCCGCCACGAGTGGCAGAAAGGAATGATTAACCTGTTATATACTTATAACTGGGTTAGTTACAGCTTAAGGGGATATTTAGAAGAGTACGACTTGTCGCACCAGCAGTTTAATGTGCTGCGCATACTAAACGGCAGCCACCCTACACCCCTATCTACACAAGAAATACGCAATCGTATGCTCGATAAGGCTTCTGATGCATCGCGCATTGTAGACAGGCTTATTGCTAAAGAACTTTTGATAAAAAAAGGCTGCGATAAAGACAAACGCCTGGTTGACGTTAACATTACTGATAAAGGTAAAGACCTTGTAAACATACTTATTGATAAGGAGGATGCCATGATTATGAAAATGATGGGTAACCTTTCTGAAGCCGATGTGCATAAACTGAACGAACTGCTGGATAAGATAAGGGCAGGCAAAAGTGAATAATATTTAGCCCCGTTAGGGGCTTTTTTATTTTTTTTAACAACGATTTTTAGCTGTTGGCAATTTTTTTATTAACCGCTCTTTCTTTGTAAGACTTTATTGCCTACTTTTGCACTCGATTAAAAAAAGGTCTAAAAGGTGCGTACTTCAACATATAACAAGCTAAAAATCAGTAAATTAAGTTTATTGTTGGCTGTTTTTGCTATGATATTTTTAAATATAGCATTATTGGCTAATGAGCCCGCTCCACATGGAAATGAGGAGGCTAAAACTGAAAACCATAACGGCCAGGGTGCTGAAAATACAGACCATACCACTACGGCTGCTACCGGTCACGATGAGTTTGACGGTCATGGCGAAGAGGACAAGAAGTTTAACCCGGGCGAGATGATTTTGGAACACATTGGCGATGCGCACGACTGGCACCTGTTTGGCGATGTTGCTGTTCCACTTCCCGTTATCCTGTATTCGAAAGAAAAAGGTTTCAGCGTTTTCCTTTCTTCAGCATTTGAGCATGGCCATAAAGAAGTTAATGGCTACAAATTATTACATAACGGCAAAGTAGCCACTGTTGATGGCAGCGAGTTTTACGACTTTTCAATCACCAAAAATGTATCCATCCTTTTTGCCAGCCTTTTCTTAATGTGTGTTATCTTTATAAGCGTTGCCCGCTCGTTTGCTAAAAACCGCGGCAAGGCTCCTAAAGGCATCCAAGCTATATTCGAACCATTTATTGTCTTCATCCGCGATGATGTTTCTAAAGCATCTATCGGGCCTAAGTACGAAAAATATACCCCATACCTGTTAATGATATTCTTCTTTATATGGATTAATAACATGATGGGCCTTGTACCGTTCCCTCCTCCTTTTGGTGGTAACCTAACAGGCAATATAGCCGTGACGGTTACTCTTGCGGTACTTACATTTATTATTACCCATGTTAGTGCAAACAAAAATTACTGGTCGCACATATTTAACCCACCGGGCGTTCCCGGCTTCGTATTGCCAATATTAATTCCTATTGAGATTATGGGTGTTTTCATTAAGCCGGTAGTATTAACACTGCGTCTTTTTGCAAACATCACGGCAGGCCACATTATCGGTTTAGCTTTCATCAGCCTTATCTTTATTTTTGGCGAGATGAATGCCGGTGCCGGTTACGGTGTTGCTGTTTTCTCAGTAGCTTTTAAAGTGTTTATGCTTGTGTTAGAGTTGCTGGTAGCCTTTTTACAGGCTTACGTGTTCACCCTGCTATCGGCCATATACATTGGCACTGCGGTAGAGGAGCACCACCACGATGAGCACGACCATGCACACGCACACTAATTAGAAATTATTTAAAACAACATATATGTCACTATTATCAATTTTAACAGTTCTTTTAGCAGCTCAACCTCTTGCTGCAGCCGGTGCCGGTGTTGGCGCAGGTATTGCTGCAATTGGCGCAGGCTTAGGTATTGGCCGTATCGGTGGCTCAGCTCTTGAGTCTATCGCTCGTCAACCAGAAGCTACAGGCGACATTCGTGGTAACATGATTGTTGCTGCCGCTCTTGTAGAGGGTGCTGTGTTCTTCGCTATCGTAGTTTGTCTACTTATACTTTTCGTATAATTATTCTAAGTACACTGAAGAATTAAAATTTTTAAACCGTTGCCAACGGTTGGTTGGCAACGGTTTATTTAAAAAGTAAAAAACACACTATAAACTATACAACACGTATGGATTTAATAAAACCCGAGTTAGGCTTATTGTTTTGGATGGTTGTTTCCTTCCTTATCGTTTTCTTTTTACTTAAAAAGTTTGCGTGGAAACCTATACTTGATATGCTTAAAGAGCGCGAAACAAGCATTGAAAGCGCCCTACAGGCTGCAGAAAATGCTAAGTTTGAAATGGCCCGTTTGCAAGCCAACAACGAGCAGCTTATTCAGGAAGCTAAAGCCGAGCGCGACAACATTTTAAAAGCTGCCCGCGAAGCCAAAGAAAACATGATTAGCGAAGCTAAGGACAAAGCTACCCAGGAAGCCGACCGCCTTATTAAAATTGCCCGCGAAAACATCAATAACGAAAAGATGGCGGCCATTACCGATTTGAAAAACCAGGTGGCTTTACTATCGGTAGAAATTGCTGAGAAGTTGATTAAGGCTGAACTGGCTAATAAAGAAAGCCAAAAAGACCTTATTAATAAATATTTAGAAGAAGCTAAGTTAAACTAACATGAGCGGAGGAGGCATAGTAGCTACACGGTACGCCAAATCATTATTCGATTTGGCCAAAGAGCAGGGGCAGCAAGAGGTTGTTTTTGCCGATATGGCAGTTATTGCCGAGGCTTGCCGTGCTAACCGCGAGCTTGTGGTGCTGTTTAACAGCCCTGTTATAAACACTGACAAAAAGAAAGCTGTTGTTGATGCTATTTTTGCAAGCCAAATTGGCAAAATGACATTGGCCTTTTTAAATATAATACTAACCAAACGCAGGGAACACTATGTACCTGGTATTGCCGTTGAGTATTTAAAAATGTATAACCTGTTTAAAGGCATTGAAACAGCCAGTGTAACAACTGCCGCTCCTTTAGATGAAGAAACGCGCAACAAAATTAGTGCGTTGGTGCATAAACAAACAGGCAAAGAAGTTCAGCTTACAGAAAAAATTGACGCTAACATTATTGGCGGCTTTATATTACGTTTTGGCGATAAGCAAATTGATACCAGCATATCTGGCAAGATACGCGAATTGGGCAAGGAGTTTGACCAGAACCTATACGTTAAAGAATACTAATAATTTTTTAAAACTTAACAGTAATGGCAGAAGTAAAACCTGCAGAAGTATCGGCGATATTGCGCCAACAGTTGGCCGGCTACAAAACAGCCGCCGAATTGGAAGAAGTAGGCACAGTGCTACAAGTGGGCGATGGTATTGCCCGCATTTACGGTTTGGACAACGTACAGGCCGGCGAGCTTATTGAGTTTGAGAACGGCCTGCAAGGCATCGTTCTTAACTTAGAGGCCGACAACGTAGGCGCTGTATTACTGGGTGCTTCGGGCGATATTAAAGAAGGCGCTACCGCTAAACGTACAGGCCGTATTGCCTCTATACGCGTTGGCGAAAGCATGGTGGGCCGGGTGGTAAACACACTGGGCGAACCTATTGATGGCAAAGGCCCTATTGGTGGCGAATTGTTTGAGATGCCTCTGGAGCGCAAAGCACCAGGCGTTATCTTCCGCCAGCCGGTAAACGAGCCATTGCAAACAGGTATCAAAGCTATCGACGCGATGATTCCTATTGGCCGTGGCCAACGTGAGCTTATCATTGGCGACCGCCAAACAGGTAAAACTACCGTTGCTATCGATACCATTATTAACCAGAAAGAGTTTTACGAAGCAGGCCAGCCTGTATTTTGTATATATGTAGCCTGCGGACAAAAAGGCTCTACCGTTGCCGGCATCGTCCGTACGCTTGAAGAAAATGGCGCTATGCCATACACTGTAGTAGTTTGTGCAACAGCATCAGACCCTGCACCTATGCAGTTCTTTGCTCCGTTTGCCGGTGCTGCTATTGGCGAGTATTTCCGCGATACCGGCCGTCCGGCCCTTATTGTGTACGATGACTTGTCTAAACAAGCCGTTGCTTACCGCGAGGTGTCTTTATTACTTCGTCGCCCACCGGGGCGCGAGGCTTACCCTGGTGACGTATTCTACCTTCACAGCCGCTTGTTAGAGCGTGCAGCTAAGGTAAATGCTAACGACGATATTGCTAAAAACATGAACGACCTTCCACCATCATTAGTGGGTAAGGTTAAAGGTGGTGGCTCGTTAACAGCCCTTCCAATCATTGAAACACAAGCAGGCGACGTATCAGCATACATCCCAACCAACGTAATTTCTATTACTGATGGGCAGATTTTCCTTGAGTCGAACTTGTTCAACGCAGGTATACGTCCGGCTATCAACGTAGGTATTTCGGTATCTCGTGTAGGTGGTAACGCCCAAATTAAATCAATGAAAAAAATTGCCGGTACGTTAAAGCTTGACCAGGCCCAGTTCCGCGAGTTAGAGGCGTTCTCTAAATTCGGTTCAGACCTTGATGCTGCAACAAAATCGGTACTAGATAAAGGTGCCCGCAACGTTGAAATCCTTAAGCAAGCCCAGTTCTCTCCACTACGTGTAGAGCAGCAGGTAGCTATTATTTACTGCGGTACTAAAGGCCTGTTGCGCGATGTGCCTGTTGAGAAGGTAAAAGAGTTTGAAGCTAATTTCCTTGCCCTGCTTGAAGCACAACACAAAAACGTGCTTGACGGTTTGAAAAAAGGCCAGCTAACAGACGAAATTACCAATACATTAGAAAGTGTTGCCCGCGATTTGTCGAGCACTTATAAAGCTTAATAAAATAATAAATGCCGAGTTTAAAAGAGGTTAAAACCCGCATAGTATCGGTAAGCTCTACCGTACAAATTACCAGCGCAATGAAGATGGTATCTGCCGCTAAATTAAAGCGTGCACAAGATGCTATTACCCAAATGCGCCCCTATGCAACCAAACTCCGCGAGATTTTGGAAAACCTGAGCGGTACCCTTGACACTTCAGAAAGTGCTTTTTCTCAAGAGCGCGAGGTTAAAAAGGTATTGGTTGTGGTTATTACATCTAACCGCGGCTTGTGCGGCGCGTTTAACGCCAACGTACTAAAACAGGTACGCCTAATGTTAAACACAAAATACCCTGCACAAAACCAGGCCGGTAACGTATCGTTTGTTACGTTGGGTAAAAAAGCTACCGACTTTTACACCAAAAACAAGTTTAACGTTGTGTTGGCTGATAATGGCGTATTTGATGGCCTTAGCTTTGCCAAAGCAAGCTCTATTGCCGAGTTTATAATGGCTGGCTTTACCGCAGGCGATTATGATGCTGTTGAGATTGTTTACAACAGTTTTAAAAACGCAGCTGTGCAAGAGCTTAAAGCCGAACAGTTTTTACCGGTGGTAACTGCTGCCCCTGCTGCAGGTGCTAAAAAGGCAATGGCTAACGATTACATTTTTGAGCCATCGAAAGAAGAGATAGTAAAAGACCTTATACCAAAGTCGTTGAAAACGCAACTGTACAAGGCTTTATTAGACTCTCACGCATCAGAACACGGTGCACGTATGACAGCCATGCACAAAGCAACAGATAACGCTAAAGAGCTTATTAAAGAGCTTAAGCTTACTTACAACAAGGCCCGCCAGGCTTCTATTACTAACGATATCCTTGAGATTGTTGGTGGTGCCGAAGCATTGAATGGTTAAACAGCCCCTCCCTAACCCTCCCCAAGGGGAGGGAACTAAAATAGTAAAGCCCCATTCGGAAGAGTGGGGCTTTTTGTTTTAATAATGCGCAAAGGCTACTTTTTGCACGGGTATGTTATTGCCTTTGGGTTATGTTGTATATCAATCTGCTAGTTGTGGTTTTAGGATGTAAACTAACTAAACCTTACACCATATACCTTTGATGTAAATATTTTTTTAGTTTTTATAGTACTGTATATTAGTTAGTTATATGTTTATCTGGATGTTTTCTGGGTTAAAATCAAAAAAACCTTACACAATGTTGTAACCTTATCTAGAGGGTGGCGTTATAATGGTCGAAATATAAATTTAGACACACCTAAAATATTCTATAGCATATACCTCTACTCTAAATAGTTATTAGTCGAAATCCAAAATCTAATACGAGGTATATATGAATACAGAAAACACCAACGACCAACTGTTGCTTAACAATTTTGTTAATGGCGATGAACGTTCTTTTGAGATGCTGGTAAAAAAATACCGCAGCCGGATTTACCAAACCGTAATGTACATTGTACGCGATGCCGAAGTGGCAAAGGATATTGTACAGGATGTCTTTCTGAAAGCAATTAATGAAATCCGTAAAGGCCGTTATGTTGACCAAAGCTGCTTTGGTGCATGGATAGGCCGCATTGCCCACAACATGGCAATTGACCACATCCGCAGGAGTGATAAAATGCAGATGGTACGCAATGATGATGAGGAGTATGATATTTTTGACACCATGCGTGTGTTAGATAAAAACCGCGAAGATGATATTATAAGCGAGCAGATAAAACAAGACCTTAAAAAGCTTGTAAACTCGCTACCCGAATCGCAACGTGAGATAATATTTTTGCGCCACTATGCAGGCCTTAAATTCCACGAAATTGCCGAAGAGATTGACGTTAACCTTAACACCGCCCTAGGCCGTATGCGCTACGCTTTAAAAAACCTGCGCAAAATGATAGACGATAATGGTGTGCTTTTAGCCTCGTAGTTAGTTAGATTTTTTAAATAAAAATTAGTTGTTTTGTTGAAGAGAAAATCCTGCATCCACGGCGGGATTTTTTCGTTTTTAACTCCCCTCCTAATGTAGGAGGGGTGCTCTCCCGATTCTTCGGGAGAGCGGGGAGGTATAATACCCCCTCCCTGCTTCGCAGTACTCCCCCTACTTTAGGGGGAGAGTTTTTTTTGCATATTTGCCCTATGACAACCAAGCAGCGCTATAAGGCGGTTTTAGATTATTTTGAGCAGAATAATGCCCCTGCCGAAACAGAGCTTAACTATGGCAACCCGTATGAGTTGATTGTAGCTGTTGCCCTGTCTGCACAATGCACAGACAAGCGGGTGAATATAGTTACCCCGGCTTTGTTTGAGCGCTTTCCTGATGTTGATACCATGGCGGCATCGAGCCCCGAAGAGGTTTTTGAATACATTAAAAGCATCAGCTACCCTAACAACAAGGCTAAACATTTGGTAGGCATGGCTAAGCTGCTAAAAGAAAAGTTTAATGGCGAAGTACCCGCTACTATTGATGAGCTGGTGCAGCTGCCCGGGGTAGGCCGGAAGACGGCCAATGTAATAGCATCGGTAGTTTTTGACCAACCAACAATGGCGGTTGATACGCATGTATACCGCGTGTCGCGCCGTATAGGCCTGGCACCTGTTACAGCAACAACCCCGTTGGCGGTAGAAAAGGAATTGATAAAATACATACCCGAGGCATTGGTGCCTAAAGCGCACCACTGGCTTATTTTGCATGGACGCTACGTGTGTGTGGCACGCAGCCCCAAGTGTGCTGAGTGTGGCTTAAAACACCTGTGCCTGTTCTTTCAGGGTAAGGTTGATGTGGCGTAATTAGTCCTCAGGTTCTGGTCATCTGTCTCCCAATGATTTTAGAATACAAAAAAGCCCCTCATTGCTGAAGGGCTTTTCTAATATGGTATTGTATAGATTATTTGATAACTATAATGCGGGTAAACGCTCGGACATGGGTAGCTTTGTTGTTAACCTCAAGCATATAGCAGCCGGGGTTTAGCGCGGTTATATCAAGAGAATAGTTGCTACCTGTAACCATAGCCTGTGTAAACATTTGTTTGCCTTGCAAATCGTAAACGGCAATGCTTAAGTTATCGGTAAGGTTACCTAATATGGTTACATAGTTTTGCGCAGGGTTAGGGAATACTTTAATACCAAACTCTGCTTCTATATTGTTAAGGCCAATAACAAGGTCGCCTCCAACACAGTCTTCGTCAATACCATTGTTTGGTACTTCCAGTGTGTTAGGGTGTACATTAGTATTAGTGTCGTCACAGTCTGTATTGTCGGTTACATAACCAGCAGGAGCTATATTAGAGCAAGTCTGTAAAGAGTCCATAGGGTCGCCGTAGTTATCAGCATCAAAGTCGCGGTAGTAGGTAATGGTAGCAATACCATCGTCAATGCCATTAATACAATCGTTATCTACACCATCGCATGTTTCAGGGGCGTTAGGGTATACAGAGTTGTTAGCATCATCACAGTCGCCACCAACCAAAATATAGCCTAGAGGAGGTGTTTGCGAGCAGGTGGCAGAATCTACCGCTGTATTACCAAAGCCATCGTTATCAAAATCCAGGTAGTAGGTAATTAGGGTAAGGCCTTCGTCGGTGCTGCCAGAACAGTTATTATCAATGCCATCGCAAATTTCTATAGCACCTGGGTTTATAGCGGGGTTGCCATCATCACAGTCGGCCTGGGCAACAGCATAACCGTTAGGAGCAGTGGTGCTGCAGGTAGTTATAGGAAAGTTAGAGTCGCCATAGGTATCGTTATCATTATCCTGGTAGTAGGTAAACAGGGTTAGGCCATTGTCTATACCGCCAGCACAATCGTTATCTATACCATCACAAACCTCGGTAGCGCCTGGGTTAATATTACTATCGTTATCATTACAATCGGTATTGTTAGTTACGTAGCCATTGGGGGCTATTACTGAGCATGAAGATATTGATATAGTTGAACCATATCCATCATTATCACCATCTAAGTAGTAAGTGGTAAAAGTTAATCCCTCATCTACACCGCCTACGCAATTATTGTCAAGCCCGTCGCACAACTCAGGGGCGCCAGGGTATACAGTGTTATTGTTATCATCGCAATCAACATCAGAGTTAAAACCATCATTATCAGTATCAACTACACCTAAGTTGCCATCGCAGTTTTCATCAACATTGTTGTTGGGTATTTCTAAAGCATTAGGATTAATTGCGTTGTTGTTATCATCACAATCACCATCATTATTTGCATAACCGCTTGGCGCAGCGCCTAAGCAGCTAACAAGCGGGAAAGCCGCATTGCCAAAGCCATCATCATCATTATCGGCATAATAAGTAGTAGTAGTTAAACCATCGTCATTATTGCCATTACAGTTATCATCTATCCCATTACATACTTCAGGGCGCGATGGATTTACAAGCTCGTTAGCATCGTCACAATCAGCACCTACAGATGCATAGCCTGCCGGGGCTGTAGATGAGCAAGAAGATACAGTAGAACTATTTTGGCCAAAACCATCGTTATCATTATCCAGATAGTATGTAAAGCCTGGTGCGCTTACTGTTACAGTTACCATCATACTATCGGTAGCCGCCGCAATGGCACTGCCCTCCTGACGCGATACCTTGTATTTAATAGTATGGGTGCCGGCACCTGCAGTAGCGGGGTTAAAGGTGCTACCAGTAATGCCGGGCCCTGTAAAAGTGCCACCGGTTGTGCCTGTAACTGTTAGGTTAACGGTAGCATCGGTAGTGCAGTAGGTTGATGCAAGGCCTGTAAACGCTGGGTCGGGTAAAACAACCATGTTCAATGGGTACGATGCCGCATTGTTATTTACCGGCAAAGGAAAACCACATACTATAACATCGGCTAAAAAGTTTACAGTAGGAGTAAAAACACCAATTTGAGTAGGGGTACCTAAAAAGCGCACACAACCTGCTATGTTGCCTGGGTTTGGCGGGCTGTATGAGTTTTGATTAGCAGTGGCCGTAATGCCTGCAGGCAGTAAAGTGTAGGTAAAGTTATCTACATTGGAAATACGCACGTTAGTGCCTGCGTTAGATGGGGAAATTAAACCCGCATCAAAACAGCTACTTGTTATTACAAACGATTCAAAATCGCCATTTCCATTGTTGTAAGGTACATTTACCCTGCCTGTAAGTAGCATGGTATCGCAAATGCCGCCATAGGCAGGTAAGCTGCCTAAACAGTTTACGGGTGTGCATTGGGCATTGCCTGTTTGGCTTGTTAAAGCAAGCACAAGGGTAACCAGTGGAAGAAGTATTCTTTTCATTTTGGTAGATAGGTTTTTTTATTCGTTCTGCATTGTTATTCCCAACCCTCAGCCAACACATCGGCCAGGTGTTTCACCTCTAAAGGTAAGTTGTTCTTTTTAATATACCCGTCCATGTGCATAAGGCACGACAGGTCTGTTGATATTAGGTACTTAGCGCCTGTTTTCATTGCATACTCCACTTTCTGCTCGGCAAGGCTTACAGATATAGCCTCAAACTTAACGGCAAAAAGGCCTCCAAAACCACAGCAGGTTTCTGTACCCTCCATTTCTTTCAGTTCAAGGCCACGTACTTTCTCAAGCAGCTGGCGCGGCTCTTTTTTTATGCCACATTCGCGCAAACCCGCGCACGAGTCGTGATAGGTTGCCAGCCCATTCAGGGTAGCGCCTATGTCGCTTACCTTCAATACGTTTACCAAAAAGTCGCTCAGTTCAAACATGTTTTTGCGCACGGTGTTACATTGGTTGTGTACTGATGAGTTATTAAACAATTCAGGGTAATAGTTTTTAACCATACCAACGCACGATGCTGACGGGGAAACAATATAACGGTCGCCGTTAAACTCATTGATAAACTTTTCGCCAATTTCTTTGGCAATATCCCAATGGCCTGCATTAAAGGCCGGCTGACCGCAACATGTTTGTTCGGGGTTGTAATTAACTTCGCAACCTACTTTTTCAAGCACCTTAACCATGTTAAAGGCTGTTTGTGGAAACAATTGGTCTACAAAACAGGGTATAAAAATATCTACTTTCATTGGATGCTAAATTAACCGTTTTTCCTTTTCTATCCTAAGCAAAAACAGTATGCCTATCAGAAAGAATACCGCCATAGCTAACAAAGAGTAGCGCATACTCTCTGTACGCTGCTCTACCAGCCCAAAACTGGCAGAACCTATAAAGGCTGCCATCTTCTCCATAATATCGTAAAAACTAAAGAATGATGTATTATCATTTGTAGCCGGCAACAGCTTAGAATAGGTAGAGCGCGACAGTGCCTGCATGCCGCCCATAAACAGGCCAACACAGCAGGCCACAATAATAAATTCCAGCTGACTATTCATAAAATAGCCATAGGTACACATTATGGCCCAGGCTGCAGCCCCACCAATTAGAACTTTGGTATTACCGTACGTTTTAGATAAACGGGCAAAGGCTATAGCGCCTACAATGCCTAGTAGTTGTATGCCTACAACAGTGGCAATAAGTAAATTGTCGGGCATTTTTAGCACCTTGCTACCAAACGAAGGGGCCAGGTACATCATAGTTAGCAAGCCCATGGTGTAGAAGAAAAAGCCACCTAAAAACAGACGGAGTAGTCGAAGGGTCCATATTTGTTTCCAAACGCCCTGCAGCTCTTTATACCCATTGCGTAGCGGGCGCTTTTTGCTTTGCTTATTGTGAATGTTACGCGGAAGGCGTAAAAATGAGTATTGAGAGAATACTATCCACCAAATGCCTACACTTAAAAACGATATCTGTGCCGGCTTGTTCGATGATTTGTCAAACCCAAACAGCTCTGGCATTAGCAACATTGCCAGGTTGAAAATAAGCAGCACTATGCCACCCAGGTAGCCCATGGCAAAACCCTGTGCCGATATTTTGTCGTGGTCTTTAGGTTCGGCAATTTCGGGCAAATACGAGTTATAGTAAACCAAACTGCCCAAATATCCTATCAATGCTGTAGTGTAGCAAATAATACCAAGCTCTACATGGTTACGGTCAAACCAAAAAAGGGCTATGCAGCTAAAAGCCCCCATATAGGTAAAAAACTTCATAAAAGCCTTCTTCTCGCCAGTATAATCAGCAGCTGATGATAGGAAAGGAGAGATAATAGCCGTAAACAGAAAGGCCGCGGCTATGGCATAAGCCAGTAAAACAGTGTTAGGGAAATGATACCCAAAAAAACTCACCATCTGCACATTGTCGGCAACAGACCCTTTGGTTACCGCCTGATAATATACCGGAAACACTACAGAGGTAACGGTAAGCTGGTAGGCCGAGTTTGCCCAGTCGTACATTATCCACCCGCGGATAACGCGTTTATCTCCTTTTATTTGTCTCATATACTGCTTGGCAAATATAATCTTTGGGATGAAATGGCAGCAATTCAAAAAAAGTTCTATTTTTGCACCCCTATTGTAGCCCGGATGGCGGAATTGGTAGACGCGCTGGTCTCAAACACCTGTGTCTTCGGGCATGCCGGTTCGACTCCGGCTCCGGGTACAACTTGTAAAAGCCTCTGATAAATCAGGGGCTTTTTTGTTTTGTTCAAACTTGCTATCCTAATCTTAACTATGCTAATAAACAGAATTACTGCAAACCAAAACTAAGAAACTACTTTTTGGTATTCTGTATCAAAAAATTAATTGATAATTTGAATTATCTCTTTTACTTAGTAATGGGTTATTGTTGTACACATTATTTTAAAGTAAAACATTCATAAAGTTTATTTTGGCAATTAACTTATGTTTAACAACAAAGAAATTTATATATAATGCAACTATCAAAAAAATGAGGGATAACCCCTGTTTTTTTAAATATAATTATAATTTAATTTTATGCAAATAATTAATCTAAAAACATTGTATTAGTGCTTAAAATTATAAATTGCTAAAGTAACCCAATTATGGAACAAATTGCTCAAAAAATTACAGACATTTCGAATTTAAATCATCCTTATCTGGAATCACTTCTGGATGAAGCTATGAACCACCGCGCTGTTAACCATCCGTATTTAAAAGCACTGGCAAGCGGCTCGTTTGCCAATATGCCAGCCGTAATGCGAGATTTTGCAGGTCAGTATGGCTTTTATAGTTCATGGTTTCCGCGTTACCTCACCGGGGTTATTTCTAAAATGGAAAATGCCGAACACCGCAGCCATTTACTAGATAATCTTGCCGAAGAAAGTGGGCATCTCCACGAAGAAGATATGGAGGCTATCCGTGCGCTCGGCATTAAAGATGAATGGGTACAGGGTATTCCACACCCCCAGTTGTTTAAGCGTTTTCAGCACGCTATTGGTGCCGAAACATCGGGCAAACCGGGAATTGAAGTTGAAGTATGGCGCGATGGTTTTTTAACGCTCATTCAAAATACTAATAAATCTGCAGCCAACGTTGTTGGCGCCATAGGCTTAGGTACCGAATCGGTGGTAAAATATATTTACAAATATATCATCGAAGCCATTGAAAAGCATACCGATTTAACTCTAGAGCAGTATGTGTTTTTTCCTTTACACACCGAGGTGGATGATGAACACGGCCTTATTTTGCTAGATATTGCACGCCAAATGATTGATGAGGGGTCACAATCAGCGCACGAAGTGCGAAAAGGAATGCTTTCAGCACTAAACATGCGGGCTTGTTATTGGGAAGATATGATGGTTCGCGCACAAAAAATAGGATAGATGGGGGCTCAGCTTTGTATACTCGCTCTTCGTAATCATTGGTTCGAAACGCACGAAATTGAACGTATTCGAGATGGGTTTACTGCCGCAAAAGATGCAATTGCCAATTTATCAACCACGGTTTTGATTGATAAACCTGCGTTTGCTTCATTACTCTATGTTGCAGCACAGCTAAATCAAGCATTGTTTGATCGCTTTTTTGCAATTCTTGACAATGAAATCTCAGGCAGTCCTGAATTTTCCCCCGAAGAGCTTTCTGTTTGGGATGCAGTTTGGATGGATATTCAGTGGCAACGTACCGGAATACTCAATAATAAAATTAATGCCCGAACAACGCTCACGCACTCAAATCGCGAAGAAGATTTTCGTTCTTCATTAACTGATATTCGTTTGGATGGTATTTACGAAAATCATTCCGATAAACTCAATATCGATTTTCGGGTGCAGCGTCTGCCATTTCCTTTGGAAGTGCTAGATCCGCGAATAGTGCGCATACCTCCTGGTAAAACAAACGAGCTCCATAAGCATGCCCACGAAACGGTATTTATTTTTATGCAGGGCACCGGGTATGTAAAGGTTGATCAGGTTCAAATTTCCGTGGCTCCGGGCGATTTCGTTTTCATTCCGCGCTGGTGCCTGCATCAGTCGGTCAACGAGTCGGACGGAGAGATGGTATTTTTGGCTGTGGCCGATTTTGGACTGACTGGCAAATCATTTACAGGTAACTACCTTAAAACCGCCAGATTAAAAACAGAATAATATTCTAAATACGCAACCCTTTGTGCGCACCCAAAGCCCTGGCAGAAATGTCAGGGCTTTTTTTATCCTGATTTTTTTGTCTTCTGTCGCTTATCGGCCGGTAGCTGTCAACATCACCCGTGTCTTCTGTTAATTGCAGCGTCAGTATCCGGGCGCTGCGCAATAGCTCTCAAAAATAGTAAGCCTTTTTTATTGATAATGGCTTAATTTCAAACGCCCCGATAGCAGATGTACATAAAATACCACACTTGGTAAATGAGTTACATTATGTTTCCAATGCTCTGGCTGTTTTCTAAACAGGCTTATTTATAGGCTTTTATTGTGTTTCAATAATTTTTTACCGTTACCGTTCACAAAATCAGACGAGTTTTTTGATTTTTTAAATTTCTTGTTAGTGCAATGAATATTAGGCAGTTACAATTTTTATTTGCCTTGTGTTATTTGCAATTCACAAATCGCGGCAGCGGCGTAACTTGCATATTTCGATATTTTTGTGTAAGTTTGCATTAAATATTTGATATTTTTATTAACTGCTATTTGTTAAAAGCATTGTTATGATTGAATTCTGATTTAATTTACCAGTGCTAAAGTTCTCAATGTTGATGTAAGATTTTAGTGTTCTTTTGATAGATATTTTAACAGTAGTACAGATTGCTTAATTGAAAGAGTTAGAGAATTGAATGAAAAACCCTACTATGAATAAATTAATACCCACGCTTAAAAGTATTGTAAAAGTGCCACTTGCAGGTAAAAGCCTTGCAGTTGCATTGGTGTTTTTAGGCAGTACGTTATTTGCCCAGCAACCCGCACTAACAAACCAGATTTTGCCGGCAGGTAATAAACTTACTAAGGTTTCGCCCAATGTAAGCAACCCTGCAATTGATGCCATACTGAAAAAGTATGACAAACAAATTTATTTTACAGAGAACAAAGGCCAGTGGCCTTCTAATGTATTTTATAAGGCAGACTTTACCTATGGCCAGGCTGTAGCTACCCCAAATGGTATGTTAGTTAGCTCGTTTGATCCTGCAGCTGTTGGTGCAAGGTCTAAATGGGTTGTGGACCAGGAGGAGGCACAGCATGATGGAAGTGTGTTTGCCACACCAATGCCAAACTTAAAAGGCCATGCCTGGTTGATGAACTTTGTTGGTTCATCTCCAGCAATGACAATATCTAACAAAGACGGACATAATGATGTTGCCAATTACTTTATTGGCGATGCGAGTGCAACTAATGTGCAAAGCTTTAATGAGGTTTGGTATAACAACGTTTACAAAAGTATAGACGTACGTTATTACCCATCGGCGCAAGGTGCTTTAGAGTATGATATAATTGCGAAACCGGGCTCTAACCCTGCCAGCATAGCTATAAAATTTGATGGTATTGATAAAATGGAGGTAAATGCCGACGGCCATCTTGTTTTATCTACATCAGTTGGCTCTATGGATTTACCTGAGCCATATGCTTACCAAACAATTAACGGCATAGAAGTTAAAGTTGATGCTAAATATGCATTAAATGATAAAGGAGAACTAACCTTTATACTTGGGAAATACAATACTGATGAGCCTTTAATTATCGACCCAATTGCCATGCGTTGGGCTACATGGATTACCAATAACTCTGCTGCCGATAACCACGGCCACTGTATTTGGGTTGATCCTGCAGGTAATATTTATGTTGTTTCTCGTTTTACAGGCTCTGGCCTTATAACCACACCAGGTGCATTTGATACAACTCCAAACGGTGGTTTGGATTTAAATATTGGTAAATATACTGAGCCTTCTACTGTAGGTGGTACAGGTGTTCGTGTGTGGCAAACCTATTTAGGTGGAAGTAGCGACGAGAACCCCTACGTTTGCGAAATGGGCCCTGATGGCAATTTATATATTGCAGGCTATACTACCAGTTCAGACTTTCCGCTTTCAGGAGGCACTGGTTTTAGTGGAAGCGGCCTTGACGGTCGTACTCAATCCGGCGATAACTGTTTTGTTGTTAAAATCAACCCAGCAGGTAACGGTATTAAAGCGGCTGTTGTTGGCGGTAATGGCACTGATGACATTTTTGATTTACGCATAACTTCTGCAGGAGATATAGTTATTGGAGGTTTTACAACATCTACTAATCTTTCTACACGTTATACTGGCTCTGGCGCATCTAATACAAACAACGGAGGTAACGACTTTTGGATGTATAGAATTAATCAGGATTTAACCTCTGTAGGTTGGATGAGAAACTATGGTGGCAGTGGTAACGACCAAATTAATATCATCAATATTAAATCGTCGAATAACGATATTTACGCAGGTGGCAGCACATCAAGTTCTGGCTTATCATTAGCAAGTCCACGCCAGTCTACTAAGGCAGGTGGTACCGTAGGTTACCTGCAAAGAATGAATTCAGCTGGCACTATTCAATGGAGTTCATACTTTAATTCATCGGGTAGTAACAACACTAGTATATTGTGTATGGAGATGAATGCCAACCAAACAGCATTTTATTTTGGTGGTATGACACAGGGGCTTGCAGCAAGCAATATTTCTTCTTCAGGTGTTTATGATAATTCTCAAAATGGCAGTCGCGATTTTTATATTGCCAAAATGGCTTTAGACCAGACTTTTGCCTATTCTACATACGTTGGCAGCACTGCCGATGAGGATAATATGATGGGGTTAAATGTAGATGCAAATGATGATGTTTACATTTTTGGTTATACTTATGCTACCGGAACTTTATTTCCAACAACAGGAAATCCATTACAATCTTCAATGGCTGGCGGCAGCAGGGATAAGGTGTTTTTTAAATTAAAAACAGATTTGTCTGTATTAAATTACAGCACCTATTATGGCGGCGCTGCTGACGATAGCGACCCTGTTGGCCAGCGTGGTATTAAATTCAGCAATTGTCGCATATATACAATTGTTACAGCAGAATCTAATAATATTCCTTTAACACAGGGTGCCTTAACAACAGGCAAAACAAGCTCTACGAGTATTTACGAGCCCGCGCTTATTGTATGGGCCAACCCGCCTGATTTAGGAAACAATACTATTTCATCAAGCCAGTTTGTTTGTAACAATGCTACCCCAACCGGTTTAACAGGTTCTACGCCTAACTACGAACTTCCAAATATTGTTCGTAATAACGGTACGCCAACGGCACACCCAAGTGTGGGTACTGCAAGTAGCTACCAGTGGCAGGTTTCAACAGACCAAAACACATGGACCGATATATCGGGTGCTACGGGTATTAACCTAACAGCGGCCCAAATGGGTCCATCAACAGTTACCAGGTATTTTCGCCGTATTATTAATGGCGATGCCTGCGTACTAAACAATGGTAACTCTTTTGTAACGATAGCCGTTTTCAGGATTGCAGGTACCCAGGTAAACAATACCTGCTTTGGTGGCACAACGGGTTCTATAACCATTACCCCATCGGGCAACGCCAGCGGCACAATCAACTATGTATGGTCTGACGGTGGCCCAAATAGCGCGACACGCACAGGCTTAGCCGCAGGTACATATACTGTTACAGCAACTGCATCAAACGGTTGCACGGCTTCTGCAACATTTACTATAACAGCCCCTTCACAAATTGCATTTACAGCAACACCAACCAACGCTACCTGCGGAGTTTCTAACGGCAACATTGTTGTTACAGGTGTAAGTGGTGGCAGCGGTAGTGGCTATACCTACCAGTTAAATGGAGATGCTTTCCAAAGCGGCAATACCTTTAGTGGCTTAGCAGGTGGAACGTATAATATTACCGTAAAAGATGGCAACGGTTGTACACGCAATATACAAGCTACTGTTGGTAGTGTAAATACTTTAACAGCATCAATTAGCAACCAAACCAATGTATTATGCTTTGGCAACGCTACTGGCTCGGTAACCATTGGTGTTACAGGTGGCACACCAAGCTACCAATACCAATTGGGTAGCGGCGCGTTCGGCTCAAGCAATGTATTCACAAGCTTAGCGGCTGGTGCGTATGTTGTTACTGTGAAAGATGCTAACGGTTGTACAACAACTGTAAACGTAAATATAACAGGACCAGCATCACCTATAACAGCCGGTATTGGCTCGCAAACCAATGTATTGTGTTTTGGTAATGCAACAGGCTCAGTAACAATAACAGCATCGGGTGGCACAGGCGCACTTCAATACCAATTGGGTAGCGGAGCGTTTGGCTCAAGCAATGTATTCTCTGACTTAGCGGCTGGTGCGTATGTTGTTACTGTGAAAGACGCTAACGGTTGTACAACAACTGTAAACGTAAATATCACTCAACCATCTGCACCTCTTGCGGCTTCAATAGAAGACCAAACCAATGTATTGTGTTTTGGTAATGCAACAGGCTCAGTAACCATTGGTGCAACCGGTGGCACAACAGCTTACCAATACCAATTGGGTAGCGGCGCGTTTGGCTCAAGCAATGTATTCTCTGACTTAGCGGCTGGTGCGTATGTTGTTACTGTGAAAGATGCTAACGGTTGTACAACAACTGTGAATGTAAATATAACGCAGCCACAGGCACCACTTGCCGCTTCAATAGAAGATCAAACCAATGTATTGTGTTTTGGTAATGCAACAGGCTCAGTAACAATAACAGCATCGGGTGGCACAACAACTTACCAATACCAGTTAGGTAGCGGCGCGTTCGGCTCAAGCAATGTATTCTCTGACTTAGCGGCTGGTGCGTATGT